>NZ_JBAMDD010000014.1:0-111030 GCF_036961565.1 Chitinimonas sp. JJ19 | reverse complement strand
CCGTTTCGCTTCGTTTTTGTCTGCGTCAGCAGCAGAGAAGCGAACTATACGCACCCTCCCCGTACCCGTCAACACCTCCTCCGCAAAATTCCGCGACTTTCTGCGCCATATCGCCTAAGTCGCTGATCTGTAATATCTCCGCAACACCTACTTTTTTAACCCCGCCCCGCAAAACCCGCGCCAACTCGTGCGTGATGCAAGTGGATGGGCCACAAAAAATCAAAAGAAAACCCAAAAACCATGCAAAACGCCCCGCAAGCGGGGCGTTCGGCGGTGTGACGATCGAAATTTGCTATATAAGTTTAGTGAGCGCGCGAATAGCATGGGCAAGGCGTAAATGGCAATCTCAAACCCTGCAATCATCCGCAACAGCATGCCCTCAACAGAAGGGATCCTGATCGCGTGCGGCAATCCGCTCCAGTATTCGCGTTTCCCGCTCGCATATGGTCGCCAGAAATTCATCAGCCCCCTTCATATGCAGGAATGCAGCTACGCCGCGTTCCAGGAAGTCCTGCAGCTCACCTAAACCGGCCATATGCGCCGGCCCATGCGCCAACTTCAGCGCCAGCTGTACCAATGGCTTCTGCACCACCGCATCCAGCTCATGCCCCAGCTTATCCACTAGGTCAATCTGCTCGCGCCTGGCATCCAGGCCGCAGCGGCGGTACGCCTCGGCATAACTGGCGGCGTCAATGGTCGACAAGCCCATTTCGTCGAATAGCTGCACTGCCATTGCCGCATCCAACTCGTGGCTCAGTCGATTGAGGTGCAGCGCACTCTGTATCGCCGCCATCGCCCGCGCAGGCAGCAAGGCCCGCATCTTGCCAACAATGCGCTCGCCATCCTGGTCGCGCTTGGAGAAATCCCTGGGGCCGTAGAGATCGCTCAGGAAAAAAGCCGTCGCCTGAGCATAGCGCTCACTTCCCCGCAGGTCGGCATAGGTCACCGCCAGCCGATCTGCCTGCCAGCGTGCCAGCAGGTAACGAGGACGGCTCAGGCCGCTTTGGACTATCTCTTCATCAGATATGGCAAGCATGCTGTGGCAAAAAAGTGATTGGCAAAAATCCTACAGCGTGGTGCAAACGCATCGGCAGAAAGCCCGTTGCAGCAAGCGATTGCACCCAAAAGGGGCGGAACTACGACGTTGCGATGATACGACAGTGTGGTTTCGACACCAGACGCCAATAGAAAAAACCGATAAAAAACTGGCACTTAGCGCAACTACCTCGCGATAATTCATTCCAACACAGGTCGCCAAGCAAGCATTCTGGTGGTCGATTATAAGAGCCGCCGGCCAGAGCGGTGCTTGGGAGTAACGCAAGTTCGGCGCAACGCGCCCACCATTTCAAGTTTTTTGTTTTCCACTTTTAGAACTAGGAGTCCATCATGGCAAAGTCGCTGAAGAAAGCTACCGAAGAGAAACAATACGCCCACGTCATCCTCGAATCCGCCAACCAGATTTGGCTGGCCGGCTTGGGCGCTTTCGCCAAGGCCCAGGGTGAAGGCGTCAAGGCATTCGACGGCCTGGTCGAAGCCGGCAAGCAAGTTGAAGAAAAGAGCCGTAAGTCGGCTGAGGAGAAAGTTGTGGCCGTAACCAGCAAAGCTACCGAAACCTGGGACAAGCTGGAACAAGTGTTCCAAGACCGCGTTGCCCGCGCCCTGAATGCACTGGGCGTGCCCAGCAACAAGGATCTGGCCGACCTGAACAAGCGCATCGACGAACTGAACAAGAGCGTCAATGAGCTGCTCAAGAAGCAAGCCGCCAAGCCCGCTGCCAAGGCTGAAGAAGCCAAGCCGGAAGCCAAGGCCGCTGCTGCCAAGGCCTAATCTGGTCAATACAGCCTAGACGGGGCGGTGCGTTAAACGCCCGCCCCGTTTTGCTGGATTCTGCTGGAATGGATTTGTGCTCACCGCAGGGGCATTCCACCAGAACCTGGCATAGCGCAATGAGCATTGGTATCTACCCATAGTGGTTAACCAAGCAATTGCTCTACAATCCACGCCCCGCCTCCCCGGAGTAGCACCATGCCACGCGCCACGCGTAAACCCAGCAAGCCACAGATCGGCCTCAACCTGGCCGCAGGCGGCCCCTTAGGCGCCATCTATGAAGTAGGCGCCCTATGCGCCCTCGATGAGGCCCTGGTAGGCATGGACTTCACCGACCTGGATGTCTATGTCGGCGTCAGCGCAGGGGGATTTATCTCGGCAGCGCTGGCCAACGGCATCTCTCCAAGCGAGATGTACCGCATCTTCATCACCAATGATTCGCGTGATATTCCATTCGAGCCAGATCAGTTCCTGCGGCCCGCCTATCGCGAGTACTTCCGCCGGGCGATGGCCATACCCGAGCTGCTGCTGGATTCGTTCTGGGATTTCATCACCCATCCGCGTGAAGTCGGCCTGACCGGCGCATTCATGCAGCTGTCTCACGCCATACCTACCGGCCTGTTCGACAATAGCGAAATTGACCACTTCCTCAATCGCGTCTTTACCAGCGGTGGCCGCACCAACGATTTTCGCGCACTCAAGACCAAGCTCTATATCGTCGCCACCGACCTCGACACGGGCCGCTCGGTCAAATTCGGCGGCCGCGGTCACGATCACGTACCCATCTCCAAGGCTGTACAAGCCTCAGCCGCCCTGCCAGGTCTGTTTCCGCCGGTAGAGATCGACGGTGATCATTATGTAGATGGCGCCCTGAAGAAGACCCTGCACACCTCCATCAGTCTTGATGAAGCCGCCCAGTTGGTCATCTGCATCAACCCCATCGTGCCGTTCGATGCCCGCCTGGCGCCGCATGGGCATCCCAATACCCGAGATCGCCTGATGCGCGGCGGCTTGCCCGTCGTGCTATCGCAAACCTTCCGCTCCATCATCCATTCGCGCATGCGCGTTGGCATGCAGCGTTACGCCAATACCTATGAGGGTGCCGACGTCGTACTGTTCGAACCCAGCCACGGCGATGAAGAAATCTTCTTCTCCAACGTGTTCAGCTACTCCGACCGGGAGAACATGTGCGAGCACGCCTATCAGCACACCCGTGAGGATTTACGCCGCCGTGCCGACGAGCTGGAGCCCATCCTGGCCCGCCACGGTGTCAGCCTGAACCGGGAGGCCCTGGAAGAGGATCGCTGGCTATCGCGCAAGGCGCATACGCGCTACTGGCGCAAGTTCGACGACAAGCCAGAACCCGACACCTCCATCGACAAGCTCTATTACACCCTGGATCAGCTTGATCACTGGCTCAATGCCGAGAACGAGCACTGATCACCAAGTCCACGAAACAACAAAGCCGGCTATGCCGGCTTTGTTGTTCTATGCAGCAACCATTCAGTCTTCGAAGTTCGCCTCGATAAAACTGACATAGGCCGCATGCAGGCGCTGCATGTGCTGCTCCAGCAAGCCCACATCCCCAGCCCTCAACGCAGCGATATAGGTATGGCGCGATGGTGCATCTGCCGGGCGTTGACCATTAGTAATGCGCACGACCTCCGCATAATAGCGGGTAGCGCGCTTGAGGTTGGTCTGTATCATGTCCAGCAACAGCGGTCTGTTGGACTTGGACAGCAACACCGCATAGTAGTGATGCAGACGTTCCATGAAGAAACTGGCATCCAGACCACGCGGCGATTCCAGTTCATTGGTAATGGCTTCCAGGCTGGAAATCAGCGCCTCGTCCATCGTCGGCATGGCAATCTGGAAAGCCAGCGCCTCCAGTGCGTTGCGGATATCCGCAATGTCAGCAGCCTCGCCCTTGCGCATCCGCGCCACAATGGCACCACGGTAAGCGAAATACTCGACCAAGCCTTCCACCTGCAAGCGCTGCAAGGCCTCTCGCAGGGGAATGGGGCTGACACCGTAGCGATTGGCCAGCTCCACCTGCTTCAAGGGCTCGCCCGGAGCCAGGCCACCCCGAAAGATATCATCGCGGATTTCCTGAACTATCTTGTCAACCAGTGTGCTCATACCTTGTCGCTTCTGGCCCGGCAGGCCCGTTGCTGATCCATCAAAACCGTCGAGTCTAACAAACACGCCGGTAGTTGCACCCCGCAAAAACTAGGGGATAACCCTAATAAAGTCAGTCACTAAGGGAATATTAGATATATCATACCGTCGCGCAAAATTTTGCCCTCGTAGACTCGGTGCCGTAGCCCTAGCAGCAGCGGGAAAGCATCATCCTCGCCTCCCGGAACTTGCCTAGACAGGCGGTGTGATTAGTAACAAAAACCCGGGTAGGGCAATTTGCTGCCGAAATCATGCCTTAAGACTACCTTTCGAAAAATTTATCGTCCAATACAAAATTAGCATCACAGTGATAAATTTTACAAATGCTGTTGTTTGTAAAGGACAAACAGGTGGTTTTGATGTCAAAATGGCTGGCATAAGCAGCGTCGCATTGCAACATGCCTCGCGCATAGCGCAGAGTCGCAGTAAAATTGCATTGCGCTAGACTCAGGATGTATGCCGACTGCAGGGGGGCATGAACCAAGCAGCTAGTTTGGCGTCAGACTGGCATTTACAGCCAGCACCGGCATTCGACATATCGGCCAATGTGGCCGGCATGACAGACCGATATAACAGGATTGCGGACGACCGCCATGAAATTATTCGACAAGATGTTCAACCCCCGCGATGTGCGTCGCAAACTGGGCCTGAACCAACAAGAGTTCTGGACCAAGATCGGCGTTACACAAAGCGGTGGCTCCCGCTATGAGAGCGGCCGCAACATGCCCAAGCCCGTCAAGGAGCTGTTGCGTCTGGTACATGTGGAGCAAGTAGATTTGACCCGGGTTCGCCGCGAGGACTTCGAAATTATCGAGTATCTCAAGGAGAACCACCCGGATCTGTACAAAAGCCTGCAAAAAGCCGTCAAAGCGCGCCCAGAGGGTGAGCTCGAAGGCCAGTAAGCCTGACCTAGTATCCGAAAAGTAAAACGCGCACCTTGGGGTGCGCGTTTTGCATTTTCAACCCCAAGCTAGAGACTCAGTTTCACCGCCAGCCCCAAAGCTGCAATGCGGTCAGCGAAAGCCTGCATCCAGGCCTCTGGCAGGCGGCTCAAGCGCGGGGCTTCCGGCTGGGTAGAGGGTCTTGCCAGTCCATACAGCAGCACCCCCTCGGGTTTTGCGCCTTCCGCACATGCTGACTGCACAAGCTCAAGCCACGCCTGCTGCTCACTCTCTGAGGGTGGCAGCCCGTCCGTGGCAAACATGCAGGTCTGCAACCAGGTCGGACAATGCGCCGTGGCCGCCTTCAGATGGCGCACGACCTGTGCCTCGCTCAAGGCAATCTGGTTGACCTCGCTATATCCCGCCACCGGTGCCCGGTCAAACTTGAACCACACTTCTCCCCCCAATGCCGCCATGCGGGCCAGTGCCGCTTGCACAGCAGGCTTGTACATCTGGCTGCCATTGGTAATCAGCACCAGCTTGATCTGCCCCAGCAAACCAAAACGCCGCATGGCATCGCCGAGCAGATCCACCACCTCACCGAACTGTTTGCTGGAGGTCGGCTCACCATTGCCGGAGAGCGCCAGGTCATTCAGTCTGCGCGCCTCTTGCGGCACGCTACGCTGCATGAAATCGCCATGTACGATCTCTTCCAGCATCGCATCCAGCTCATCAGCCAGCTGCGCCAGATCCAGCACCGGTGCATTGCCGCGTACCAGCTCAGGTACCTGGCAATATACACAGCGCCAGTTGCAGGCATTGTTGGGATTAAGGTTGATGCCTACCGAGACGCCACCCGCACGGCGGGAAACCACTGGGTAGATGTACTTGAAGCCCAGTATGTCGCGACGATGATCAGTCACCGCCAGGGGCACGAGGGGTTTGAGGGTAGATTCAGACACTTATTTCTGGCGCTTGATGGGGAAAAGAAGAACCGGTACGGGCGCATGCCTGATCACCCCTTCCGCGACACTGCCCATCAGCAGATGATCGAGGCCAGTCCAGCCATGCGAACCCATGATGATGATATCAGCCTGCCAGCTCCTCGCGTCGCCGATCAGGGCGGTAGCAATCGAACCACCCCAGATTTCTATCATCGCCGTCTCGGTTTCCACGCCATTTTCCTGCAGCAAGGCATGTGCGCTCTCCAGCACCTTGCGGCCGTTCTCCCGCAGGTTGGTCTGCAATTCACCCACATCCACGAACTCAGCCCCTCCCCAGGTGAACTGCGCCAGATCGATCACATGCACCAAGCGGGTCTTGCCATGCTGTTCGCAGCAAAAGCGGGTGGTTTCCACCAAGGCCTGTCTTGACGTCTCACTATCGTCCACCGGTACCAGTATGCGTTGATACATGATGTCACCCCTCCACTCAGATGCAGCGCAGATACATCCATCCACTCACTATAGCCCTGCGGTTGCCGATAGACCGCAGCGAGGCTTACACTCGGCACAAGAACCTAGCAGATGATCGATAGATGGCCCGCGTAAAACTGGATCTGCCCGAGCATTTCCCCTATTCCACCCTGATCGAGATAGGCATAGGCCACATCAACTACGGTGGTCATCTGGGCAACGACTCCGCGCTCACGCTGGCCCACGAGGCAAGGCTGCGGTTTCTGCGATCGCTGGGCTTCAGCGAGTTGGACATAGCCGGTTACGGATTGATTCAAACCGATGCCGTACTGGTCTACAAGAACCAAGCATTCTGGGGCGAAACCCTGGTCGCCGAAGTCACCGCCGACGAATTCAGCAAGTATGGCTGTGACCTCTACTACCGCTTCCGCCAGCAATCCGATGGCCGTGAAGTACTCCATGCCAAGACAGGCGTGGTATTTTTCGATTACCAGAACAAAAAGCTGGCCGCCGTACCGGCCGAATTCCTGAACGCCCTGGGGCATTCCGTCCCGGCTGTTTGATCGCTGTTACAAAACCGAGAACGAGCAGGAGCACATGCGATGATGAAGAAATACCCCGCCAACAGCCCCGAATCCATGGCTCGCCTGCTGGTGATGCTGATGATGAGTGACGGCAATCTCGACCCGCGCGAGATTGATAGCCTGGAAACCCTGCATATCTACGAAGCACTCGATATCAGCCGCACCCGCTTTATCGAAGTGCTGCACGCCTACTGCAACGACCTCAGCGATGAGGCCGACGACGAGGGCCGTATCCAGCTGGTAGACCGCCAACGGGTAGATGATCTGCTCGACACCGTAACCGAACCCAAGAAGCAGCTGCTGGTCGCCACCCTGGCACTGGATATGGCCAAGGCCGACCGCTCGATCTCCGAACCGGAACTGGCCATCTATGCCCATATGCTGGATCGCTGGCACTTGTCGCTGGACGATATCGAAGCCGCTTACGCCAAGTAAGCAGCGCCTTGTAAGCGCGCCATGCAGGCAGAGTTGGCAGCCAGGCCGGCTCTGCCCGTAAAATCGCGGCATCTTACCGAACCTGCCCCGTGGCAGGTGCCCACACAGGATGCACGCATGAGTTCCGCCCCACGCTTTACCGGTACCGACAGCTATATCGCCACGCCAGACCTGATGCTGGCCGTCAATGCCGCCATTACCCTGCAACGCCCCTTGTTGATCAAGGGAGAGCCGGGTACCGGCAAGACCCTGCTGGCCGAAGAAATCGCCCGTAGCCTGAAAGCCCCGCTGATCAGCTGGCATATCAAGTCCACCACCAAGGCCCAACAAGGCCTTTACGAATACGACGCGGTATCGCGCCTGCGCGATGGCCAGCTGGGCGACCCACGGGTCAACGATATTGCCCATTACATTGTGCGCGGCAAACTGTGGGAAGCCTTCGAGAGCGGACAGCAAGCCGTGCTACTGATAGACGAGATCGACAAAGCCGACATCGAATTCCCCAACGATCTGCTGCGCGAGCTGGATCGCATGGCTTTCGATGTCTATGAAACCCGCCAGACCATCACCGCCCGGCATCGCCCCATCATCATCATCACCAGCAACAACGAGAAGGAACTACCAGACGCCTTCCTGCGCCGCTGTTTCTTCCACTACATCCGCTTCCCCGACAAGGACACCATGCGGCAGATCGTGGACGTGCACTTCCCGCAACTGCATCAGGAACTGCTGAGCGAAGCCATGGAACTGTTCTACGCCTTGCGCGACATGCCCGGCCTCAAGAAGAAGCCCTCGACCTCGGAATTGATAGACTGGCTCAAGCTGCTATTGGCAGACCAGGTGCCGCCCACGGCACTACGCGCAGGCAATGGGCTGCCACCGCTCTCCGGCGCCCTGCTCAAGAACGAACAGGACATCGGCCTGTTCGAGCGCCTGGTCAAGATGGTCAAGGCACGCACACAGGCCTGATACCATGCGTGCCTGGATAGCTGGCGCAACCTACCTGATGGCCTGCCAGGCTAGCGCCGCCAGCTATACCGTCGCTGTCGAGGATGTCGACTACTTCCCCATCTACAGTACGGCAAACGGACAGTACCGTGGCTACGCCCGCGAGCTGCTGGACCTGTTTGCACTACACAGCGGCCACCAGTTCACCTACCTGCCACTGCCGATCAAACGCATCACGCCCTACCATGTGCGTGATCGGGTCGATCTGGTGTATCCCGATCATCCGCGCTGGGGCAAGGCACAGAAGCAGGGCCGGCAGATCCACTACTCCGTGCCCACCCTGACCTTCCAGGATGTGATCCTGGTCCAACCTGCACGCCTGGGGCTACCCATGCAGACCTTGGGCATGGTGCGTGGCTTTACACCGTGGAAATACCTGGCCGAGGTCGAAGCCGGCCAGATCAAGGTGGAAGAGGCCCCGGGCCCGGCCAACCTGCTGCGCATGACCCTGCTGGGCCGCGTAGACGGCGCCAACATGGCCCTGCAGGTCGGGCGCTATCATCTGCAGCATATGGGCATCCAGCAGGCCCTGGTACCCGATCCCAAGCTCATGCCCATTCAGGACAGCCAGTACTACCTCTCCAGCATCCGCCACCCCAAACTGATTGCCGAATTCGATCGTTTTATCAAGACCGAGCACGCCACCATCAAGGCCCTGCAGCATAAGTACGGGTTTTGAGGGCCGGCAATGACGTCAAGTCATCGATGAGCGCCTCAGCCGGCACCGCAGCCCTTGGCCGGCAGCGCTGGCTCAGCGAGAATACGAACGTTCTCCAACTCGTCCAGGCAACAGGCACGTCGGCCATGACAGGCACCCAGCGTAAAATCATCCATATCGATTGCGACTGCTTCTACGCATCGGTGGAAACGCGCGACGACCCCAGCCTACGGGGCAAGCCCGTGGCCGTTGGTGGCAGGGCCGAGACGCGCGGGGTGATTGCCACCTGCAATTACGAAGCACGCCGCTTTGGCGTGCGCTCCGCCATGGCGACCAGCCAGGCAATCAAGCGTTGTCCAGGCTTGATATTGTTGCCACCCAGATTCGATGCCTACCGCGCAGCCTCACGCCAGATCCACACCATCTACCGCGATTTCACCGAGCTGATCGAGCCGCTGTCGCTGGATGAGGCCTATCTCGATGTCACCCAGGCTCCGCATTTCCAGAACAGCGCCACCCGCATGGCGCTTGCCATCCGCGATCGCATCCGTACTGAGGTCGGCATCACCGCCTCTGCCGGCATTGCCGCCAACAAGTTTATTGCCAAGGTCGCCAGTGACTGGAACAAGCCGGACGGCCAGTTCGTCGTCCGCCCGCATGAGGCCGACGCCTTCGTCGCCGCCCTGCCGGTAGGCAAGCTGTTCGGCGTCGGCAAGGTCACCGCCGCCAAACTCAATGAACTGGGTGCCCAAAGCTGTGCCGATCTGCGCGACTGGCCACTGGAAAAACTCACCCGCCATTTCGGACGTTTCGGTCAGCGCCTGTATGAACTCTGCCGCGGCCATGATGAGCGTCCCGTCAGCAACGACCAGCCCCGCAAATCCCTGTCGGTCGAAACCACCTACGTCCAGGACTTACGCGACCTTGAGGCCTGCCGCACCGAACTGCAGGCCCTGATTGCCGATTTCCGCGAGCGACTGGCCCGTGCCAAGGACGCTCCCTTGCCCTACAAGGCTTTCGTCAAGATACGCTTTGACGACTTCAGTCACACCACGGTCGAATGCATTTCCACCCACCCAACCGATGAGGTCTGGCAGGCACTGCTGGCAGAGGGTTGGGCACGGCAACGTAGACCGGTACGTTTATTGGGCGTCGGTGTACGCTTTGAAGAAGAAAAAGCCCTGCTGCGCCAGTTGGAATTATTCCAGAGCACACCATGAGCGAACGCAAACGCTGCCTGCCGCCGGTAGTCGATCACCACACCCGCCTGCTGATACTCGGCAGCCTGCCGGGAGAAGCCTCACTCAAGGCCAGCCGCTACTACGCCCATCCACAGAATCAATTCTGGCGCCTGATGGGTGCTGTGCTGGATGCGCCTCTGGCCACCATGCCGTACGATCAACGCTTGGCGACCTTGCTGCAGCACGGTGTGGGCTTATGGGATGTGATAGCCGAAGCCGAGCGCGCCGGCAGCCTGGATGCGGCCATACGCAAACACGCCCAGAACGACCTGACACACTTGCTGGCCAGCCTGCCTGCCGTGACCCAGATTGCCTTCAATGGCGGTACTGCTGCCAGGTTGGGGCAAAAGCAATTGGCCCAGCAAGGCATATCGCTACCCTGCCTGGCCTTGCCTTCCAGCAGTCCGGCCTACACCATGGCCTATGACCTCAAGCTGGCACAGTGGCAACAACTGGTCGGCTACCTGCCTCAGCTAGCCCCCCACCCCATCCCCTCCTAGCCATGCGCCTTTATCGCCAGTCATCCCGACTACGCCGCACTGCGTGGTTTGCCCTGCTACTCCTGCTGGCTTGGCCCATCACGCTCGGCGTCATGATTGCGAGCTATGCGCGTGTCAGCGACCCGCACCCCGCCGACGCCGCCATCGTGCTGGGTGCCGCCACCTGGGGCGAGCAGCCCTCGCCGGTGTTTCGCGAAAGGCTCAACCATGCCATCCACCTTTACCGGACTGGCCAGGTCGGTCTGATCGTCTTCACCGGCGGCCGTGGCAGCCAGGACGAACCACCCGAATCCATCGTTGGCAGCCAGTATGCACTGGCACAAGGCGTACCCTTGCATGCCATGGCCTGCGAGCAGTATTCCACCGTCACGCTGGAGAACCTCCAGGGCGTCAAGCAATGGGTGGCGCGGCGCCAGTTCAAACGGGTACTGCTGGTGAGCGATCCGCTACATATGCGCCGATCCATCAGCATGGCGCGCGATCTGGGGCTACCGGCCTACCCCTCGCCTACGCCAAGCACACGCTACACCAGCTTATCCAGCCAGTCAGGCTTTCTGCTGCGTGAAACCTACTACTACGGCGCCTACCTGCTCTACCGCCAGTTCACCCAGGCAGGTGAGCCTCCGTCTATCCCCGCCGACTCCTGCCTTGCCAGATAGAGGCGACAAGGGGCTACCAGTACGGCTACAGCGCGCCCACCCCCAACGCAGCCCGCCTACAGGCAAGCTGCTCCCCCAAGACAGCCGGCGTGCGCTCATCCGCATCAAACGGCCGCGTCTCGTCCGTCACCGTCGGTGGTGTATCGTCTTCCCTCAAACGGCCCAATGCATTGCCCAATCCACTTTGCTGCATGCTGCGCTCCTTGGCATGATCCAAGGCATCAGTCTAGGGAGGCTGCACTGTATCGGTAAGACGCAGAAGTTTCATTCTGAATAGATACAGAATACCTATATCCAGGCCTGTACCTACCCAGCTTCCCGCCAGCTGTACCGATACCCAGTCGCACATAGAATCTATGATGCGGACAGGCACAATGATGTAGACCTCGATGACCACACGCTACCAGACCCTGGCTGACGACCTGGCCAACCGCATCCACGCCGGTGTACTGCAACCGGGCAGCCGCGTGCCCTCGGTACGGCAACTATGCACCCTGCACACAGTCAGCCCCGCCACCGTCACCCATGCCCTGCATCTGCTGGAAGACGCCGGCCTGATCGAAGCACGCCCGCGCCTGGGCTTTTTCGTGCGCCAGCACAGCCGCCGCTTTGCCCCACCCAGCCAATGCGCCGAACCCGCGCTGCCCACTGCCATACAACTCGAAGGGCACCGCAAGCTGGTGATCGAGTTTACCGACGAGGTCGCCCACCCCTGGCTGGGTATGTCGGCCATTGCGGATGAGCTGTTCCCCCTGGCGCAAGTCAAGAAACTGCTGGTGCAGCAATTACAGCGCGATCCGCAAATACTCAACCGTGCCAGCTATGGCGGCGAGCCCAGCCTGCGCGAACAGCTTGCCCGGCGCTCACTGATACTCGGTTGCAACTTTCAACCCGACGAGATCATCGTCACCCATGGCGATACCGAGGCCACCGACCTCTGCCTGCGCCTGCTGACCAGGCCGGGCGACCTCGTTGCCATACAGACACCCGGCCCGCTGCGGGTGCTGGAGATGCTGGAAGGCCTGGGACTGCACGCGCTCGAGATACCGGCCCACCCCTGCGACGGCCTGTCTGTCGATGCACTGGCCCACGCCCTGCAACACAACAAACCCGCAGCCTGCATCATCAACGCCAACTTTCCCAGCCCCACCGGCAGCCGCATGCCAGAGAGCGAAAAGGCCAGGCTGGTCGAGCTGGCCCAACGTCATGCCATGCCGCTGATCGAAGTCGATACCTTTGGTGACCTCAACCACGGCGAACAGCGGCCCAGGCCCATCAAAGCCTACGATCGCCACGACAACGTGCTGTACTGCGGTGAACTCTCCACCCTGGTCAGCCCCGGTCTGGGCATAGGCTATATCGCCGCCGGCCGCCACCGGCTAACTCTGGCTGCCAGCCAGGTGGTACATGGCGAGCCCGTGCCTGCGCTTATCCAGCACACCATGGCAGCCCTGCTATCCGGTGGGCAGTTCGAACCCCATATGCGGCGCCTGCGCAGCCGGCTGGCCAGCCAGATGCAGGCCTATCGCAAAATGGTCATCGAGCACTTCCCGGGTGGTACGCGCATGGCCTGTGGTGATGGGGGCTTCATGCTGTGGCTGGAGTTGCCCGATAACCTCGATGCCGCCGAGCTGCAGCGCCGCGTGCTTGCCACCGGTCACACCTTCGCCCCAGGCGCCCTGTTCAGCCTGGGCAGCAGTTTTGCCAACTGCCTGCGGCTGAACGCTGGCTACCCGCTCAGCTGCCAGATCGAGGAAGGCATACGCATCATCGGCCGGCTGGCACATGCCATGCAGGCAGAACAGCACGGCGAAAAGACTTTGAACAGGCTCTAAACCGTGCAAGCTTGAGTTAGGTCAAAGCGTCAATTGCTGTGGCAGCGCCTAATAGGGGTGTCATCACGCCCCCTGGAGAGCTGCACCATGAGCAATGCCATCAAAGACCTACTGTCGAGCGACGTCGGCATCATGAGCGTGGCAGTCATCACGGCCATCATCGTCATGGGTAGCTATATCGCTTGGTTTGTCCGCAAACATGTGCGCGAAGAAGAAGCCGCCCAGGCAGCCAAGCAAGGGCGAAACTAAGCGCCATCATAAGCGCAAGTGGTAAGTACTGACGGTCTGCGCCAGGGCAACCCTGGCGCCAGAAGTCAGCGCAGCCAAGCCTGCCCAGCTAGTCGATGGCGTCGCCATCCTTGTCGGCAGAGGGTGGCTTGTCGTCATCATGCAGGATGCGATGGCCCGGCCCTTCCAGGTCGTCGAACTGGCCCGAACGGCTGGCCCACCAGAACAACAGGCCGCCGCCAGCCGCCACCAATACCGAGAGCGGGATAAGTAGATAAAGGCTATCCATGCCCTATTGTCCCCCCGCCTTGCCCTTGGCCGCCAGCCTCAGCGCATTGCACACCACCAGCAGCGAGCTTCCCGCCATACCCAGGCTAGCCAGCCACGGCGTTACCATGCCCGCCAAAGCAAAGGGCAGCGCCACCAGGTTATAACCCAGCGCCCAGGCCAGGTTCTGGCGGATGATGCGGCGGGTCTGCCTGGCCACCCGCAGGCCCTCGCCCAAGGCCGTCAACTTGCCTACCAGCACCAGGTCACCGGCCGCCTGCGCAGCCTCGGCGCCGCCGCCCACCGCCACCGAAACATTGGCGGCAGCCAGCACCGGCGCATCATTTACACCATCGCCCACCATGATCACCCGCCGGCCTTGCGCCTGTAGTGCCTGCACATAGGCCAGCTTGTCGGCAGGCAGTGCCGCCGCCTTCAACTGCGCTATCCCCAGTGTCTGCGCCACGGCTTGCGTCGGCCCCAGTGCGTCGCCACTGAGCACATGGGTGGTCAGCCCCTCGCACTGCGCCAGCAAGGCCGCAGCCTCCGGCCGTATGGCATCACCCATAGCAAAGCCTGCCAGCCACTGCGTGGTGCTTGCCAGCCAGACCACAGTATCCTTGTGGCGCCAGTCCTGCGCCTCCTCGGGCAGTGGCGCGCTGCAAAAGGTCGCCACAAAGTCGGCACGCCCCAGGCGATAGCGCTGGCCGCCCATGCTGGCTTCCACGCCACCACCGGGGTAGTTGGTGTAATCGCTGGCCACCAACCCCGTGGTATCGATGCCCTCACGCAAGGCATGCGCTATAGGGTGCTCCGAAGCGGCCTCCAGCAACGCAGCCAGGGCCCGCAAAGCTGACTCGTTGGACGCACTAGGATCGGCCACCAACAACTTCACCGCCTGCAACGTCGGCCGGCCATGGGTCAGGGTGCCGGTCTTGTCGAATACCACATCAGTCGCACTGGCCAAGGTCTCCAGTGCATGCCCGCGCGTAACCAGCAAGCCTGCCTGCGCCAGCCGCCCGGTGGCCGCCGTCAATGCCGCCGGGGTGGCCAGCGAAAGCGCACAGGGGCAGGAAATCACCAGCACGGCCACGGTAATGGGCAGCGCATGCAAGGGGTCATGCACATGCCACCAGAACCAACCAGCCGCCGCCACCAACAGTAGCGCCGCCACAAACCAGCCCGCCACCCGGTCGGCCAGCAAGGCCAGCTGCGGCTTCTCGGCCAACGCGCGGTCCAGCAGCCGGACTATCCCTGCCAGCTGCGTCTCCTGTCCTATGCGCTCCACCCGCACCACCAGCGGCGTACCGCCATTCACCGCGCCGCCGATAACCATTGCGCCTGGTTGCTTGGGCACCGCCCTCGCCTCGCCGGTCAGCAAGGCCTCGTCCGCCTCGCCCTCGCCCTCCAGTACCTGTGCATCAGCCGGGTAGCGCTCGCCGGGCTTCACCAACAACACATCGCCTACCGCCAGCCGGGCCACCGGCACCGCTTCCACATCGCGCCCTGCCGGCCAGCCGGCCAACCTATGGGCAAATGCCGGCAATAGCTTGATCAACGATTCCGCTGCCTCCCCCGCCTTGCGCCGGGCCATGCCCTCCAGAAAGCGGCCACCCAGCAGCAGGAAGACAAACATGGACACCGAATCGAAATAGACCTCGCCCTGCCGCGTGACCGTGGCCCAGCAACTGGCGATAAAGGCCGCCCAGACCCCCAGCACCACCGGCGCATCCATACCCAGCCGGCCACGCTTCAGATCGCGCCAGGCACCCTGGTGAAACGCCTGGCAGGCATATAGCACCACCGGCAGGGTCAGCAGCAGGCTGGCCCACTGCATCAGGTTCAGCCAGGTCGGGCCTATCTCACCCGGCTCCGCCAGATAGACCGGCACGGCATACATCATCACCTGCATCATCGACAGCCCGGCTATCCACAGCCTGGCTATCGCCCCCTTGCGCTCCTTCTGCCGCAGTGCCTCCTGCCGGCCAGGGTCATAGGGATGGGCGCGGTAACCGATATCTGCCACCGCCAGCAATATCTGCGACAGCTGCACCCGGCTGTTATCCCAGCAAACACGAGCACGATGGGTGGTGTAGTTGACACTGGCCTCCAGCACCCCAGGCAGGCTCAGCAGATGCCGCTCATTCAGCCAGATGCAGGCGGCGCAGCTTATGCCCTCCAGTATCAGCGCCGCCTCGCGCCTGTCGCCCGGTTCAAGCTTCACAAAGCTGGCCTGCAGCTCAGGGCTATCGTATAGCCGCAGCTGCGCCAGCAGCTCGTCGGGCAGGGGCGCGGCCCTGTCGGCTGGCTTCTCACGCTGCTCGTAATAGCTGGCCAGGCCGCTTTGCAATATGGTCTGCGCCACCGCCTGGCAGCCTGTGCAACAGGTTGTACGCTGGAGCTGCCCATACGTCACAGGGTAGCGTGGCGGCAACCGGTCGGCCTCGGCCACGGGTTCGCCACAGTGAAAACAGAATTCAGACTGGTTATCTTGCTGCATAGGCCGATATTCTACCGGCAGGCAGCCACTCGCCCGGCCTATGATTGGTTGAGGCAGGTCAAATAAAACAGGGATCATCGATGGAATTCGAGCGGGTAACCTCCAACGACCTCGTCGCTGGCGACCGAACGCTATGGAATATGTATGAGGAATCAGGCAAGTTGCTGATCCCCAAGGGCAAGATCATCAGCAACGAAAGTCTGCTGAACCGCCTGATCGCCATGGGCCTGTTCGCCGACCGCGAAGAACTGCTCAAAAGCCGCGAGGAATGGCGCGCCGCCAAAATGCGCCAGGTACAGCAGTCGAACAAGCCGCCCTCCACCGTAGGTACGCTCATGGCAGCCCGCCGCAAGCTCGACGCCATGGTGGCACAGCTGGATCGCAGCATTCAGGGCAAATGGCTCAGCGACAAGGTAGGTGAGCTGGCCGACGAGATCGTCGCCGCCTGCGATGCCGATGGCGATGTGGCCATCGCCATGATACTGCTCCGGCAGGAGGGCAAGTACGCCATACGCCATATGGTCAATGTCGCCATCGTCACCGCCCTGGTCTGCCGCTCGCTGGAGAAACCCGCCCCCGCCATGCGCTCCATCGTGGCCGGCGCCTTGACCATGAACATAGGCATGATCGAATTTCAGGATCAGCTCAAGGAACAAACCACCCCGCTCAGCCCAGCACAGCGGGGCAGGCTGGAACGCCACCCTATGATGGGGGCCGACATGCTGCGAGAAGGCGGCGTCAGCGATCCCATCTGGCTCGCCGTGGTGGAGCAACATCATGAATCCATCGACGGCAGCGGCTACCCTGGCGGCCTATGGGAGGACCAGGTCAGCGAAGGCGCCCGCATCGTGGCCCTGGCCGACCTGTTCTGTGCCCGGGTCACTCCCCGCTCCTACCGCCCCGCCGTGGCCTCCAACGTTGCCCTCAAGGGCATTTTGCTGGAGCGCGGCAAATCGCTGGATCAGACCATCGCCTCCCACTTCATCAAAACCCTGGGCATCTTCCCCCCAGGCATGCTGGTGCGCCTGGCCAACGGTGAAATCGGTGTCGTGACCCGTGCCGGCGGCAAGGTCAACACTCCGCAGGTAAAGAGCATACTGAGTGCCGACGGCCACAAGCTGGGGCTGGCCGTCGCCCGTGATACCGGGGTAGACCAGTTCGCCATCAAGGAAACGGTCGATCCCAAGCAGTTGTCGGCCTATGTGAACATGGAAGCCATCTGGGGCAGTGCGGCGGCCTATCGCGGTTGAGAGCCTAGTGCTACTTGCTAGCACCCTTGGGTTCAATAGGTATGGCTCAGGCACCCGGGTAACCCGGGTGCTCACCATCGCGGCATCTCAAGCACCGGCTCTCCCCTGATTGATCCCCACCCCTACCCCCGCCCGCCGGCGGGGAACCTCGCTGCGCTCGAGGCGCCTGGTATTACTTGCAAGCATCCGTGGATTCAATAGGTATGGCTCTTATTACTGCCCGCCCGCTGGCCCGTTTACACCGCTTCCAGCGCCAGCAATTCGTCCAGTGTCTGCCGCCGCCGTATCAGGCGGTCGGTATCGCCGTCCACCAGCACCTCGGCAATCAGGGGCCGTGAGTTGTAGTTGGACGACATGCTGGCGCCGTAGGCACCAGTATCGTGTATGACCAGCAGGTCGCCCACCCTGGCCCGTGGCAGCAAGCGTGGCAGTACCACCCCACCATCGCCCTGGGTAAACACATCGCCCGATTCGCATAGCGGCCCGGCTACCACGCACTCGCCCAGGGGGCGCTCAGCCGCATCTGCCGCGATGACGCTCATGCCGTGATAGCTGCCGTACATGGCCGGCCGCATCAATTCGTTAAAGCCCGCATCCACCAGCACAAAATGGTTGGCCCCCGCCTGCTTGGTGGCGCGCACCTCGGTCAGCAGGCAACCCGACTCCGCCACCAGATAACGGCCAGGCTCGATCTCCAATACCAAACCATGGCCCAGGATGCGTTCGGCCTCGCGCCGGGCAGCATCCCACAGGCCAAAGTAATGCCCGGTATCCACCCTGGGCTCGCCATCCTGATACGGAATCGACAGACCACCACCGGTAGAGATGGCATGCAGATCATACCCAGCTGCCTGGGTTTGCCGCACCAGCCCCACCATGGCCCCGCACACCTCGCTCAGGTGGGCATAATCCACGCCCGAGCCAATATGCATGTGCAAGCCCACCAGTTGCAGGCCATTGCTGCGCACCGCTGCCAGCGCCGTCAGCAGCTCGGTATGCCAGATACCATGCTTGCTCTGCTCGCCGCCGGTATTGGTCTTATTGCTGTGGCCATGGCCAAAGCCAGGATTGATGCGCAGCCAGACCTTGTGTCCCGGCGAGGCGGCGCCCAGTTGGTGCAGCATGTCGATGGAACCTGCATTTACCGTCACGCCATGCTCCACCACCGTGGCCAGGGTCGCCCTATCCAGCAGATCGGCGGTAAACACCACGCCAGGGGTATCGCCACCGGTACTGTAGCCCGCTGCCAGCGCCCGCAATATCTCGCCGCGCGATACCGCATCCACTTGCACACCCTGCTCGCGCATCAGCCGCAGGATATGCGTGTTGGAGCAGGCCTTCTGGGCAAAGCGCACCACATCAAAGCACTTCAGTTCAGCAATGCGCTGGCGTATCAGGGCTGCGTCGTAAACCCACAAAGGGGCGCCATAGGTTTGGGCTAGTGCGGCAAGGCGCTGGGCAGGCAAAGAGGGCATGGCAGGTTACCGGTAAGGGATTGCTGCCATGGTGCGCTCGCGCTAGCATGCCGTCCAATGCACATTTTTGCCGCAATCATTCACCCTGGATATGCCTGAGCCTATCTCCCACCGGCTGATCGAGATTTTCCGCACCGTCATGAGCACCGGTAACGTGACCGAGGCGGCACGGCTCATGCACAGCTCCCAGCCCACGCTCAGCCGCGAGCTGGCCAGGCTGGAAGACATCCTGGGCTATGCCCTGTTCAGCCGCAGCAAAGGCCGCCTGCAAGCCACAGCCCAGGCACTGGCCTTGTATGCCGAGATACAGCGCAGTTACCAGGGTCTGGATCAGGTCATCAGCACGGCCCGGCAACTGGGCCGGGGCGAGCAAGGCCAGCTCAGCATATTGAGCCTGCCGGCACTCACCCATGCCCTGCTACCTGCCGCCTGCGCCCGGTTTCTGGCATCGCATCCCGGCGTGCAGCTCTCCATCACCCCGCAAGAGTCGCCTTTGCTGGAAGCCTGGCTCAGCGGCCAGCGCTTCGACCTGGGACTGACCGAGCACCACGACACCCCGCCAGGCACACATGCCCAGCCCTTGCTGGTGGCTGATGAGGTCTGCGTCCTGCCCGCCGGCCATCCATTGCAGCACAAGCCTGTCCTGACACCGGCCGACTTCGCTGGGCAGGCCTATATCAGTCTGTCGGCCCAAGACCCCTACCGCGTATTGCTGGACCAGGTTTTTTCAGACCAGGGCATCGCCCGCCAGCAAAGGGTGGAAACCCACAGCGCCGTCGCCATCTGCGCCATGGTGAGCGAAGGCATAGGCCTCTCCATCATCAACCCCCTCACCGCCCTGGCCTTTGCCAGCGAACGCCTGCAATTGCGCCGCTTCAGCATCTCCATTCCCTACCGGCTAGGCTTGGTCCTGCCCGAGCACAGGCCGGCCACCCCGCTGCTGCCCCGCTTTGTCGCCGCGTTGGCGCAAAGCGCAGACGATATCCAGACCAAGCTGGCCCAGGCGGTGTGCCCGCAATAAGCGAAACAGCCCGGATTACGGTCGCTCCCGCAGCTCCACCGCCAGATCGTCCCACCACCCCGCCACGCCCAATGGTGTCTCCGGCGACAAAGTGGGGTTGGGTATGCGTATTACCCGCCGCCCATGCAAAGACAGATCGCGCAGCACCAGGCGCTTGTAGTCCTGGTAGCGGCGCTCGAACTGGCCACTCCGTATCAAACGCTCCAGGCCATGTTCTATGCGCCTTGCCACTTTCTCTCCCGCTGGCGTGCGGGGCACAAAGAAGTAACGCGGTAGCGGGTAATACAGCATCAATTCCCGCTCTATCGCCAGGTTGGGCAAGGCTTTACGCTGCACCGCCAGCTCATCGGCAATCTCGTTTACCCCGCGAGAGAACAGATCAAAGCGGCCTACATCGAGCATGCGGAACAAACCCGCATAACCCTCCCCCTCCACCACCTGCAGGCCGGCTGCGCGCAGTATCCGCACATCCACCCAAGTACGGTCCTGCCCTATGCCTAAGCGCGCCAGATCATTCAGGTTGCGTACCCCCGCCACACGCGCCTGGCTATCGCTGCGTATCAGGAACAAACGATAGCCGGTCAACCCCTTGTCCAGCGGTATGCGTATGGGCCTGAGCTGGCTCTCCAACTCGGGCGAGGTGGTACGGACAATGATGTTGACCAGACCATCGGGCGTCGCCACCTCGCGGGCGGCCCGCGAGGCATTCATGCTCTCGGGCGAACTGGTAATCACATAAGGGCCATACTTGCCCGCATTGGTCGCCAAAACAGCGGCCAGCAGCTCCCAATAGTACTCATAGCGCTTGTCACCTGGCGTCTGCCCTGGCGGGTAGACCAGGCGCAGGGGGGCGGCCATCGCATTCATGGCATTAAGGCATAGCAGAGCAATCAGGAGAACACGCCAAAGCATGGAGAAATTCCAACCGGTTTCCACCTGTGTGGCCGGAGATCAGCGGCAGCATCGCTACCGCCAGGAGGCCCTCTCCAGCAGCCTCTGTTCCCAACCCAAGCACAGCGGAAGTGCCAACTACGACGCAGCATGCAACTTGATATGCAAGGAGAAATGCTTCACCAACGAGGTTACTGGAAGCGCCCACGCGTGACGCTGCAAAAAGTCAGACAGCACCCACATCATAGCTGCTGAAAACAGCATGCTGCAGGCCACAGGTGACAACCATGTCAGCGCCACCCAAAAAAATGGCGGGAAACCGCTGCACACGGCCTCCCGCCCACCTCACAGATCACAGCGCAGGCTTACTTGTAGATCACGCCCAGTCTGTCCACAAACTTGCCAGACCGGCCATAGAAGCCCGCAATGTCTTCCACCCGTACTTCCTGGCAACTGCCTTTGCGCTCACCGCCCTCTATGCTGCGGCCCTTGCTGCTGGTGAACTTGACGTAGTCCACATGTTTGCCCTCCGAGCACAACGTAGCCTGGGTCAAGCGCTCGCCTGCACGGATATCCAGCCACAGCGTCTTGCTGCTGCCGCCATCGCCACCGTAGGTCACCATATCGCCATTGTTGTAGACCACGCTGATCTGGTCCAACCGGCGGCCGGTACGGATGAAGATCTGGTTAAGCTGCTTGGGTACATGCACCTCCATATCGAAAGACTCACCGCCATTGCCGCCCACCGCACTGGCATACAGTCCACCACGGCTACGCCAATTGCCTTCCTCCCGCGCATCGTTATAGGCCACCCATGCGGTTCCCCTACCGGCTGCTGCCTTGGCGGCCAGCAAGCGCTGGTAGTCGCGCCAACTGCCGGGATAAGCAAACACATAGCTGCTGTTCATCGCCTGGCAAGCCTCCTGCCCTTGCGTCCACGGCCCGGTCGTTTGCGTCACAAACCATTCACCCGCGCTGTTCTTGCAGGCAAAGGCCTGGTTCTCGGCGCAGCTGGCGTCATTGAGCCTGCCGCTGCCCCAGGAGGCGGCACAGTGCTCGGTGCCACCCATATTGTCCGGCTGGCGCTCATCCCACAGATACAGATCGCGGCTCCACTGCCCTTCCTTGGCCAGATCGCTGTAGCCTAGCCAGACTTCCGTCGCCCCCTTGGCTGCGTTCAAAGACTTGTTCTCTGTCGCATTGGCAGGTGTGCCAAACTTGAAGCCATCACCGAACTCACGCGCACAGGTTTCCGGCCCATAGCGCCAGGCACCAGCGGCCTGGGTGATCTTCCAGTTCTTGCTGTCATCGCGGCAGGCATACCGCGCCGACGCGGTGCACACATAGTCATTCCACCGGCCACTGGCCGCACTGATGGCGCAATGCTCGTTATTGCCGGCATTGTTCGGCTCCCCTTCTGCCCAGCTCCACACCGCAGCGCGTAAACGGCCATCGCTGGGGCTAAGGTAGTCGAGATTCACTGTATTGATGCCCTCGGCCAGATACCGGGCGATATCGCTGCCCGAGTAATACACCCGCTTACCCGCCGCCAGCGAAGCCTTGGTCATGTCCTCCGCCCTGCGGCCTATGCCACCGAGGCCCTTGAAGGCGAACGTATCGTAGCCATAGTCATCGCAGTCGCGGCGCTGGTCGTCGTAAACAATCACCTGCTTACCCGCCGCCAGCACCTGCGCCTTGGTCAAATCGTCCGGAATATTCATGCAGCTCTTGGGCCGGTAAAGATACCCACCGATATAGTGCTTCACCATATCGCGCAATTCATCCTGATGCGTATTCAAATACCCCTCTATATACAGTATCAATACCTGGTCTTTTGCCTCGTCGCTCTTGAGCCACTTCTCAATATCCTGCAAATCTTCCGACAAATATTTATCAAACATGCTGCAGCCTGCATGGTTCGATTCGCCATGGCAAAGCAACAGTTCATCACGATAGGTCGTGGTACTGACCATCTTGGTGGTCCAGTGCACATCCAGCTCAATATAACGTGCGCCCAGGCGCAACTGATCGTAAACCGAATAAGACTGTTGCGGATCCAGATAGCGGTACGCCGTGGTATCCACGCTGGAATTAAAACTATTGTGGGTGCCTATCATGCTGTTTTCTGACAGCGGCGTATCCAAGTCCAGCAAGCGCTGTTGCTTCCAGGCCTTGCCCTCAAAGCTGTTCTGAAAGTCATCCACCGCCCCAGCCTGCGCCGCAAGCGGTGCCAGACAGGCAGCGGCCAATGCCATGGTATTGATTTTCCAATTCCTCATATTTCCTTCTCCCTATTGTGAGTAAAGACAAACCCAGGCAAGCCCTTGGGCAATACAGCCTCAAGGCCGCTGGTTTATCAAAATGCACAATCGATTCCCTAATAAGCGCACAACACCGTCTTGCAACAAAAGCAAAGTGTCTGGCAGCGCCCTAAGAGCCGCTAACAAAACCCAGCGTAGCGGTTCTGGCTAGGCGCGCGCAGCAGACAGTACGTAGGTATTGCAAGCTCGTGCAGCCAGAAGGGCTTTGGTAGTAGCGCTAAAAATGAATGATTCGTGCAGCCACCACTATAAGGATCGGCAACCATAGGCTGAATACGCAAAATTGCGTATTTGGCAGGGCATCCTGCAAACCCACCCAGCAACATATCGTCCCGTCAAAACACCAAGGGCCAGCCATACGGCCAGCCCCTGTCATGCCACACCACGTCACCACAAAACGCAGCCCGGTTATTTCGCCGCCGCATCTATCCCCAGCCGCACCCCTTCCGGGTTGGCCACCGTAACCTGTTCATCAAACGGCGGAAACATCGTCTGTACCGGTTTCTCAAAGCGCACCAAGATGTCGTAATAGCTGCGCACGTTCTCAACGAAGATGACGGTTTCACCACCTCGGGCAAAGCCATACTTCAGCGTGCTGAAATACTCATAGTTGCGCAGCAGCGGTATCACCGTCTTCAGGTCCGTCCAGCTGTTCGGGTTCTTGCCCAGGCGCTGTGCCAGCACCCGGGCATCCTCCAGGTGCGCCACCCCAATGTTGTAGCTGGCCAGCGCCAGCCAGGCCCGGTCGGGTTCCGGTATCCGTGGCGACAAGCGCTCGCGCAGCATATTGATGTACTTGGCCCCCCCCATGATGCTCTGCTTGGCATCCAGCCGGTTTTCCACCCCCAGCCGGTCAGCCGTATCCGTGGTCAGCATCATCATGCCCCGCACGCCATAGGCACTGGTGGCAAACGGGTCCCAGTGCGATTCCTGATAGCTCAGTGCCGCCAGCATCCGCCAATCCAGCCCGTAGCGCGCCTCCGCCTCGATAAACAGAGGGCGGAACTTGGGCAGCACGGTATTGCGCCGGCTCAGAAAGGTGGTCGCATCAATTGGCTGCAAACGGTTCGCATGGCCGTAATAGCGGTCTATCAGGCGCGCCAGCGTGCCATCCTTCTGTATCCTGGCAAAATACACCTTCAAGCGATCCACAAAGGGTGCCGGCGCATCCGCAGGCCAAGCCCAAGCCACTGGCAAGGCATCACCTACCTCGAACGCCACCCCCACCCCAGGGTGGAAGTTCTGCGCCACCTCCGCCCCCTTGCCATCCACGATAGCGTAATCGATCAGGCCGTTCTCCACCTTGTCGATCAACTCCTCCGTGTCCTGATACTGCGCCTCGTTCCAGGCCAGTTGCGGATACTTGAGCTGCAGCTCCCGCATGGTGGGTGCAAACAGGCTGGCCACCATCAAAATACCCTTGCCCAGATCACCCAGACCACGAGGCTTGCGATCCTCGGTGCGATACACCAACACCGGCCGGTGGCCAAAATAGGCCGGGCCAAACCGCACCCCCTCCGCCTGATGCCGCGCCATCCCCACCCCAAGGTGCGCCTCGTGCGCCGCCACCCGCATGGGCATCTCGGCCACCCGGGGCGACACCACGAACTTCACCTTCACCCCCAGCTCATCCGCCAAGCCCTTCACCAGGTCGTAATCCAACCCGGCATACTTGCCCTCGGCATCCACATAAAAGCTGGTCGCACCGTTACGTATCAGCACCACCATCTCGCCCGTCTCGCTCAAAGGCGCCACAGGCTTGATCTCGGTCTCGACCGGCGCAGGGGTACACCCCACCAGCAAGCCCAGTGCTATCCACCACAGTTGGCGCAGCATGCGCATGTCATCCCCTTGTCCATTCCGCGATTGTGCCACGACCAGGCAAAAAACATATGGGTTGACAAGCCGCCAGCGAATAGACACAATGCGCGCCTTCGAGCCGGAGAGGTGGCAGAGTGGTCGAATGTACCTGACTCGAAATCAGGCGATGCGGCAACGTATCCGTGGGTTCGAATCCCACCCTCTCCGCCAAGTACAGCAAGGCCCAGCATGTTCTACATGCTGGGCCTTTTGCTTGGTATGTTCGCGCCGCACACAGAGCGCTGCTTCGCAGATGACCATGCTGCGCCCCGCTTACCCTGCTTGGCCGCAGGACGCCGAGCTTGCTAAGCGTCGCTCACACACCTCTGCCTAGCGATTCTGCTAAGCGCGTGAAAGCAAGCGCGCACAGAAGTGCAGTACACGGATACGGCAAGCTCGCACAACAACGCCAGAGGGGATTTATTGCCGGCGCCTGGCTGCCATCGCGATGCCGCAGAACCCTAATGCTGCCGCCCACAGCCCGCCTCGCACATGCTAGCTGCACCTGACCGCACTTTCCGCTAGAATGCCGCCCGCGCGCTCTTGTAGTTAAATGGATATAACGGCCCCCTCCTAAGGGGCAGTTACAGGTTCGATTCCTGTCGAGAGCGCCAGTCTCGGCAGCACCTCTCTCAGCCCCCTCAATTACACTCGCCATCGTTGCCTAGCATCAGAACCCGCAGCACCAGCGCAATAGTGCCGCACAGTTTGGCAAGCACGTTGTTCTCTTGGCTGGTCGGTTCTCTTGCATGCACGGGGAACACACCAACACTTACTGCATGGGCAACCTGCCCTCCGGTTCATCCCTGCACGCGCTGAGAACATGGTGCCGGTCGCCCAGCAGCACACTAGCCCGAATAATTCACGGGGGGTAGGAGTCGGCGGAGGCCAAAAGGCATGCAGAATAACATTTCCACGCCATGCTCTACGTTACTCCGCCGATGCCAGATTGCACCTCAATTGTTAGCCCGTTTCCAGCGCTTGGCCGCTGCCAAATCGAGGTCAGCTTTGAGGGCGGCGACAAGCTGGCTTCCGATCTGCACGCAAACGCCGAAGTGGCCTATACGGCGACGGGACAGAACATGCGAGCTAGGACCACCAACAAACCCCTACCAAGCGGCCCGTAATCCCCCCAACGCACAATGCGCGCCTAGTAGCGCCAATGGCAGAGAAACAGGTAGGCGACGGTAATCTGCATGGTCACCACCAGCGCACCACTGGCTACCATGCCGGTGAGCCCCGCCAGCAGGCTGGATGCCAGCGGTAGCATCACACCGGTATGGCCCAGTTGCTCGATCAGGAAGATGCCGCCCAGCAACAGGAAAAAGATCACCGACCACTTGATGATATAGGCCGGCAGGTACACCCGGTGCTCGCGGTTATAGCGATAGGCCGCAGCCTGCTCCAGCAGGTTGCCCTTGCTGACATCCTTGAACATCCAGAAGGGCCAGAAGTAGAGATAGAGCAAGGCGCTCAGCGAAGTGCTCTCTTCTGCATCGCAAGTGGTAGTGGCCATGGCCGTGTCCTCAGAAAGGGCGAGGTGTTTTCTATCAACATGGCTCACGCCGGCATGGTTTGCATGGCCGTTCGGCGGAAAGCCGCAATCTGCCAAACGAGCGCTGATATTGCTGCGCCAGCTTGGCATAATGATGGGCTCTGCCTTTACTGGATGCCCCATGCCTGCCCTGACCGAACTGTCGCTACTGGAAACCCGCGTGCTGGGTGTGCTGGTGGAAAAACAGCGTACCGTGCCCGATACCTATCCGCTTTCGCTGAACGCACTCACCGCAGGATGCAACCAGAAGACCAGCCGTGATCCGGTACTGGACGCCAGCGAGGCCGATGTGGCCGAAGCCATCGTCAATCTCAAGCGGCAGAGCCTGGTGATGGAAAGCAGCGGCGGCCGCGTCACCCGCTACGCGCACAACTTCGAGCGGGGAATAGGCGTGCCCACCCAGGCGGCAGCCCTGCTGGCGATACTGATGCTGCGGGGGCCACAAACCGCTGGTGAGTTGCGCATCAATTGCGAGCGCCTGCACAAGTTTGCCGATATCGGCACGGTAGAGGCCTTTCTGCAGGAGCTGGCCGAACGTGCCGAAGGCCCCTTGGTCACCGAGCTCCCCCGTCAGCCGGGTGCCCGCGAAAACCGCTGGGCCCACCTGCTATCGGGCCAGCCCGGTGCAGAGCAGTTGGCAGCCCCTATTGCCAGCGGCAATACTGCAAGCAGCAATGGCTTGGAAGCCCGCGTCAGCCGGCTGGAAGACGAGGTCGCCCAGTTGCGTACAACACTTGCGCAACTGCATGCAGCGCTGGGCAACTGATTAGACCCTTGTTTGTATAGTACAATAGTAGTCACTAACTAAAACCAGCATAGCGGCAATGGCTAGGCGTGTGAGCGATGACCGTACTTGGTTACGGCAAGCTCGCACAACAACGCCAACAGGGTTTTGCTAGTGGCACTAAACAAGAGCAGATTCGCCTAGCGCCACCCAAGTACAGCAGGCAAACCAAGAGGAAAACCGCGTGAGCAAAGACGCCCCCAAGACTCCGGTCTTCACCGAATACACCCCTGTCTCCAGCCGCATACGCGAGCGCCTGCGCAATGCGCAGCAGCGTTTTCACGCCAATGACAATATCGCCGCCTATATCGAGCCTGGCGAACTGGAAGCCCTGCTGGACGAAGTGGCCGGCAAGATGAAGGGGGTGCTGGAGAGCCTGGTGATCGACACCGAGAGCGACCACAACACCCAGGACACCGCCCGCCGGGTCGCCAAGATGTACCTGAACGAGGTCTTCAAGGGACGTTACGTGGCGCAGCCACCGGTGACCGAATTCCCCAATGTGGAGCACCTGAACGAGCTGATGATTGTTGGACCGATCACCGTACGCAGCGCCTGCTCCCACCATTTCTGCCCCATCATCGGCAAGCTGTGGATAGGGGTGATGCCCAACCAGCATTCCAACCTGATCGGCCTGTCCAAATACGCCCGGCTGGCGGAGTGGATCATGACCCGGCCGCAGATACAGGAAGAAGCGGTCACCCAGGTGGCCGACCTGCTACAGGACAAGATGAACCCGGATGGCCTCGCCATCGTGATGGAAGCCGACCACTTCTGCATGACTTGGCGCGGCGTGAAGGACATGGATTCCAAGATGATCAACAGCGTAATGCGTGGCTCCTTCCTCAAGGACCCCAACCTGCGCCGCGAATTCCTGGCCCTGCTCAATAACAAGCGTCCCTGAGGTAACCACCATGCTCGTCCGCCTGCTCTACGCCAGCCGTGCTTCCCAACCGCTTACGCCGGAGATGACTGAATCCATATTGGCCAAATCACGCACCCACAATAACGACAGTGGCGTGACCGGCATACTCTGCTTTAGCGGTGACATTTTCATGCAGGTGCTGGAGGGTGGCCGCCAGCCGGTCTCCGATCTCTACAACGCCATCATCAGGGACAAGCGGCATCATGACGTGGTTCTGCTGGATTTCGAAGAAATCACCGAACGCCGTTTTTCGGGCTGGACCATGGGCCAAGTCAACCTCGCCAAGGTCAACCCTTGCACCCTGCTCAAGTACTCCGAGAAGCCCAGCCTCGACCCCTTCAGCGTCAGCGGCAAGGTTTCGCTGGCCCTGCTGGAAGAGCTGATCGCCACGGCCGCCATCGTCGGGCGCTGAGCGAAGAGCAACCGGAATCAAGGCACTGCCGGCCAGCAGTGCCTATTCCTCCAGCAGCGCGCGCTTGAGCTGCTCGGGAATATCATAGAGCACCAAGGTATCGGTCTTCTTGTCGTAGATCACGGCACCCGAGCGCAGGCTGCTACGGTCGAATTCTATCTTCCACTTGGGTGCATTGGCCTTGAAGCGCACCAGGGGCTTGATGGCCCGTCGATCCGGCACAAAGCCACTGGCCAGCTCCAGCGCCTCGCCACCCAGGGTATCGCGCAAACGTTCGGGGGCGTCTGGCCAAACCTGCTGCGCGATCACATCCAGGCTGACCGGCTCACTCTGCCCACCCAGCTCATCCAGGTAACCGTGGGCCCGCTCCATCAACTGGTCGCGTACCGTAGGTTCAAGCTTCTGCGCATCGGCAAACTGGTTCAGGCCCAGCACCAGCTTCTGGGTCTCCTTCAAGGCGATAACCACATCGTTGCAGCCCAGAAACAGCTTGAAGTACTGGGCCACGTCGCCGCGCCCTTTCAGAAAACTGATATAGCGCTCCGCCCCGCGTAGCCAGGCTGTCATGTCCACCCGCCCTGCCACCCGTACGTTGGCAAGGTCCAGATGGATATTGTCGACAATCTCCAGCCCGTCGGTAATGGCCGAGCCTACCGCCTCAGTGATCAGCACCACCAGCAGGCAGTCCGAGATACTGTTGTTGATGCGGGCAATCAGGACATACCCCCCGCTTGCCAGTTGTTCCTGGTCTGCCCGCACCTGCAGGTGCTGCATCATCAGGTGCGAAAGGCCGACAAAATCGAGGCTGTGCTCCACCACATGCTGGCGCACGAAACGCGCCATGGGGAAGTTGTCTTCATCATCCTCAAAACGCCCATAGCCCTTGCCCGGTCGCTCGGCATAGTGCTGGCAGAGGTGATCAACCAGGCGCTGCACCGATTCCGTCACTGGCACGGTCGCATGGCGCAAGGCCACACTGGCAGGGCCGTGGGGCTCCTTGTTGAGCTTGTGGACGATCAGGTCAGTGATGGTGTGCTGGAGTAGGGTCATGCGGGCGGCTCAGTTCTGTAGCGAGCCGCATTTTCGCATGCGCCGGCCTGGGCCGGCAGCACGATGCGCGTAAGGGGGCTATTCGCTCACATCATAGAAAGTATCGCCCTCATCACCTTTGTCGAAAGCGGCGCCGGCCGGCGAAGCCAGCAAGGGGATGATGGTCTCGTCGTAGTTAGCGATCACGTTGACATCGAGCAGGCTGAAATTCTTGGGATTATCGATATAGGCATCGCTCTCATTGCCGGCAAAAAAACGCCAGCCGCTGTCGTGCTCATCCTCCGGCTCATCACGGTACATATAGCCAACCGGGTATCCCTCTACCGTAATCATGTCCGTCACCATGGCCAGGCCATAGCCCACTGCGAGGTCACGGATTTGGCTCTTGTCCAGCTTGTAGTGCTTCATGGCATAGGCCTTTCCTGTTGTATCCAGGCTCAGGATACGCAAGCGGCGCGACCGCGTCATGCCCCCACAGGCAATCGCGCTAAAGTTTTCCAGCCAGTTTCCGATAAGTCACTCAGCAGGCAGCACTTTATCGCTGCACAGTATGGGCCGGCACAACCGGTTATCAACAGGCAAAGGAGCGCGACGTGTTGGTGGTGCGCAAAATAGGCGAAGGCAGCAATATGCAGGAGCGGGTGCAAAGCCACTATGGCCGCAGCATCGCCGCCAGCGAACTGCCGCCCGCCACGGCCGCAGACCATCCTTCACGCCAACCAGCCCTGCAGGCTGCCACCAACCCAGGCTGGCAGGCCGCCCTGGCCGATGCCATGGCCCGCACCGGCGCCCTGGCCGAAGTGCAGGCCGCCCTGCGTGAGCAGGAGCGCCTGCTGGCCGAGCGCGAACGCCAGCTGGCCCAGCGCGAACAAGCCATGCAGCCACGCCAAGCCCAGGCAGACGAGCTATTCGGCTGGCGCACCATGCTCTACGGCACGGGACGCTGATCGACGCTAGCCCAGCAGCAAAAAGGCCAGTCCATCAAACTGGCCTTTTTGCTGACCACCCATCCCCTCAGCGGCGCGCATTCCAGATCGCAAACATCACCACCGCCACCACCGGCAGCCACAAGGGCGAGAAAGCCAGCAACACTGCCCCCAGCGCAACGGCCACGGCCAGCACCGCCACCACGGTCGCGCCCGCCACCACCACCAGGGCAGCCACAATGGCGAAGGCCACCGCCAGGGCACCCACGATGACACCCAGCACCCCCAGCGAGACCGCAGCCACGCCCCCCAGGGGCTCTCCGTTGATATCCATGCTGAATTGGGTATTGCCGCTCGCCCCCAAGGCCAGTATGGCCGCGCTCAATACCACACACAGCAGCGCCAGCAACATCACCAGGCGCATCTTGCCGCGCTTCTTGGCAGGTGGCACGCTGGCTGCATCGGCATCGTTATCAAACTGCATGGTTGCTGCGCTCATCTTGTTCTCCTGATCTTGTCCCCAGACTGGCCTAGCCGGCCGGTCTCCATGCCCCAGAGATTAGGCCCGGCCGGCAGCCGTAACGAGCGGGTCACGACACGGCGCAGGATTCGCAGGATGAAATACCGCCAGACCGGACAGGCGTAGGGGCCCATGCCACCCAGATGGGCTGCAGCGAGGGCCGCGAGCCCCTCAAACGTACTGATCAGCCAACATGGCGCCACTGCTAGCGGCCGTAGGGATATGGACTAGTCACGCCCCATGCATCAGGAACCGGCCTCCCCCTGCGCCCCAACCAAGCCCGTCGGCGCCCCCTGTCCCACGCTCCCGCGGTGCCCGCTTTGAGTATGCTAAGCGGAACAAGGCCATACCTGCGATAATTCGGCCCGTCATCAAATTGTCACCAAATAGTCATGTTCGATTTCTTTACAGGGCTGGATTTCTGGGTAGCCGCTAGCCTGGTACTCGCCTTCGCCTTCGTGATGGCCTTTGAGTTCATCAATGGCTTCCACGACACAGCCAACGCCGTCGCCACCGTCATCTATACCAAGGCCATGCCGCCCAAGCAGGCGGTGGTCATGTCCGGCATCTTCAACTTCCTTGGCGTGCTGCTGGGCGGTGTGGGCGTGGCCTATGCCATCGTGCACCTGCTGCCGGTAGACCTGCTGATCAATGTGAACACCGGCCAGGGTCTCGCCATGGTGTTCTCGCTGCTGAGCGCCGCCATCATCTGGAACCTGGGCACCTGGTACTTCGGCATCCCGGCATCCAGCTCGCATACACTGATCGGTTCCTTGCTGGGCGTCGGCATGGCCAACGCCCTGATCTCGGGCATCCCCTTGGCCGAGGGCATTAACTGGAAGAAGGCCATAGATATCGCCATCTCGCTGGTGCTGTCACCGACTGCCGGCTTTCTCCTGGCAGCGCTCCTGCTGCTAGGCTTCCTGAAATTCCTGCCTCGATCCAAGATGCACAAGACGCCCGACACCCGCAAGATGGTGGACGGCAAGAAGCATCCTCCGTTCTGGAGCCGCCTCACCCTGGTGCTGTCGGCTATGGGCGTCAGTTTTGTACACGGCTCCAACGATGGCCAGAAAGGCATCGGCCTGATGATGCTGGTACTGATCGGCATCGTCCCGGCACACTTCTCGCTGGACGTGGGCAGTACCAAGTATGAGATAGAACGTACCCGCGAAGCCGCCGTCTACCTGCAGAAGTTCTACCAGGCCAATGAAACCCGGCTGACCCAGCGTATCAGCGCCGGCCAGGTCAATGGCAGCGAAATGCCGGCCAAGTTCAAGTGCGAACCCGCCGCCACCCAGCAGACCATAGGCAGCCTGCTGACCATCATCGGCACAGTGCGCAGCTATGACGAGCTGGCCCCAGAGACCCGTTCGCAGGTTCGCCGCTACCTACTGTGCCTGGACGATACTGCCAAGAAGATCTCCAAGCTGCCCGGCCTCAGCAGTGACGAAAAGAACGATCTGGCCAAGCTGCGCAAGGATCTGACCACCACCACCGAGTACGCCCCTGTCTGGGTTATCGTGGCAGTCGCCCTGGCTCTGGGCATAGGCACCATGGTGGGCTGGAAGCGCGTGGTTGAAACAGTGGGTGAGAAGATCGGTCGCCAGGGCATGACCTATGCCCAGGGTATGAGCGCCCAGATCATCGCCGTGATTGCTATCGGCATGGCCAATGTGTTCAGCCTGCCCGTCTCTACCACCCATGTGCTGTCATCCGGGGTGGCTGGCACCATGGTGGCGAACCGCTCCGGCCTGCAAGGCGGCACGGTGCGCAACATCCTGATCGCCTGGGTGCTGACGCTGCCTGTGTCCATCTGCCTGTCGGCCGGTTTGTTCTGGCTGGCTACCACCTTGTTCGTCAAGTAATACGCACTACCGTGTGACGAAGAGCCCACCGTACGCGGTGGGCTTTTTCTTGGCCTCCGGCACTTCTGGTACCTGGCCATGCAAACCCGTCATGCTCGCTTTCGCGACTAAGCCGGTAGCCTTACCCGCTCCATATTTGCACAGCAACATCAGCAGGGTTTTGCTCGTGGCACACGGTCGGCTATCCTGGGCTCGCTCGCGCCCGTGCGCCCAACTTGATCCCATTCATACGAGTACAACGATGCCACAGGTTATCAATAGACGCAGCGAAGAACTCCCACCGCCCCCGGCTACCAATAGCACGGCGACCGGTGACGGCAGCGATCCGGCCAGCCCAGCGCCGGTAGCCGAGCAACAATTGGATATGCTGATCGGTGCCATGGCAGGATTTGCGCCGATGTCCATGGGCAATCTTGCCGCCTCCAGCGCCGAGCTGGAGCGCGCGGCTATAGTGATGGCGGTCTCGCAGCCCTAAAGTAAGCATGGGCCGCACATCGCAGCCCTTTGAGTAATAGACATACCCCGCAAAGCAGAAAGAAGCAGCGTACTGGGTAACTTTGAACCGTCCCGGCTTAGACCGGGGCTTCACTGATCCTGTATTCCCCACGCATGTGGGGGATGAACCGGTTCACGGGCCATTTCTAGATTTTGCTCAGTTGGCACATGGCGCCGCCATCGATCTTTCGAAAGGGAGTTGGGCAGAAAGCCCACGATGGCGGCGCCAATTCGGGCATCGCTTCCCTTGCAAGCAGTTGCAAGGAGAAAACAAGCCCTAGCCATGAAATAGGACTGTGCTATCTGCTAGAAGTGCCGCTGAAGTTATCTGTACAAGTACCACACCAGACCGGGCTCGCCACGACGCCGGTTATCTTGTTGGCCAGCCCCTGCTCATTACCCAGCCCTGCGTGCCACGTATTCGCCCTCATAGCGGGCCACCAGCGCGCCATTGCAGTGCAGCACCACACCTACTGCCAGGCGTGCCAGCCCCTTGCGGGCGTACATGCGCTGGAAGCGTTCCAGTTCGGCCGTATCGGGCAGTTGCGCTTCGGCAGAAAAATCTGCGGTAATAGGCAATAGGTAGTGGGTTTCGCCCCGCTGCACCATGATATCGACCGGCTCGGTCACGCCTGCCCTATCCAGCTGCCGCTGGGTCTCCACCCAGCCTGCCAGTGTAGCGAGCGCTGCCACGCTGCCGCCAAAGCCGGTGCCCTTGTCGTTGACATTGGGCGCCAGCGGTACGTGCAGTTGCTGGCGGCCATCAGCGAGCGGCGTGACGTTCACCTGCATGGCGGTGGCCAGGGGGATGGAGCTGTGCAGCAGGGCGTGCCAATCTCGAATCATGGGGTGGGGGCCAAGAAGGTCTTTATCCACACGTAGTCTACCCGCTGCCAGCCGCCAGAAAAACCAGGGGCGCCATTTCGGCGCCCCAGTTGGGTACAACAGGCTTAGAGCGTGTTCACGATCTTTTCACCCCGTCGCTGGACCGGAAAAGGGTCAGGTACAAGGCGGGCGACGCAGGCAATAACCGGTTATTACCAAGGAGTCCAACGCAGTACACGACCCTTTTCCGGTCCAGCCCTACGGGTTCCGGTTCGGTTCCGGGCATTGCCGGCAGCGACCGGAACGACGGGGCGAAAAGATCGTGAACAGGCTCTTACTTCTGCACAGCGTAGCGCGGTGGCAACAGCAGTGCCGGCAGTTCGCGCACCACATTGGGCCCGCGATGGAAGTGGGTATGGCCTACGCCACCCACACGTCCACCCAGTGCAGCAGGGGTTTCGCGGTTGCGGCCTTCTACCAGCGGCGTTTCTATCTGCATGATATCGCTGCGGCGCCCCCCTTCGCGCGGCGTGCGCGGCTCGCGCTCGGCCCTGGGCTCGCGGCTTTCGCGGTATTCCCGCGGTGGCCGCTCACGCGTTTCGCTGGCGGAAAACTGGCCGGGAACGGGGGTGACTTCCATGGCCTTGTTGGTCAGCTTGCGTATCAGCACGGCCGATTTTTCTTCGTCCGGCCCGACCAGCGAGATGGCAATGCCGCTGGCGCCCGCACGGCCGGTACGGCCAATACGGTGGACATAGTCTTCCGGGTTGGTCGGCATTTCAAAGTTCACCACAAAGGGCAACTCCGAGATATCCAGGCCACGGGCGGCCACATCGGTCGCCACCAGGACGCGCAGGGTGCCTTCCTTGAAGGCGGCCATGGTTTCCAGCCGCGATTGCTGGGTGCGGTCGCCGTGGATGGCTTCGCAGTTGAAGCCATCGCGCTTCAGCTCGCGTGCCAAACGCTCGGCCATCAACTTGGTGCGGGTAAAGACGATCACCTGCCCCATATTGTGATGGCGTATCAGGTGAGCAAGCACACGGCGCTTCTTCTCGGGCTCGACGGCATGCAGATGCTGCTCTACCGATTCATTGGCGGCATTGCGGCGCGCCACCTCGATGAATTCGGGCTGGCGCATGAAGTCTTCCGACAGCTTCTTGATCTCGGGCGCAAAGGTGGCCGAGAACAGCAGCGTCTGCCGGCGTGCCGGCAGCAAGCTCAGTATGCGGCGGATATCCAGGATAAAGCCCATATCCAGCATGCGGTCGGCTTCGTCCAGCACCAGCATCTCAACCTGCGACAGATCGATGGACTTGCCCTGCACATGATCGAGCAGACGACCGGGCGTGGCCACCACGATCTCGGAACCACGGCGCAGCGATTCGGTCTGTGGCTTCATATCCACGCCGCCGAACACGGCGGTGGCACGCAGCGGCAGATACTTGGCATAGGTGGTGACGCTCTCGAACACCTGGTCGCACAGCTCGCGGGTGGGCGTGAGTATCAAAGCGCGTACCGGGTGCCGGGCCGGCGATGCGCTGGTATTGGCGTAGGGCTGCAGTTTGTGCAGCAGGGGCAGCGTAAAGGCTGCCGTCTTGCCGGTACCCGTCTGGGCGCCCGCCATCACGTCGCGGCCACTCAGCACCACAGGAATGGCACGGGCCTGCACCGGCGTAGGGTCGGTATAGCCGGAATCGAGTACGGCGCGAAGAATCTCGGCATGTAAGCCGAGGGTGTCGAAAGACATTGCGGATAAATCTCCAATGACAAAAGCGGGTGGCCGAATGCTTCGGACGCCCGTGAGGGCTGAACTATACGCCTGTCATGGCCGCAATGAAACCGCTAAGCCACGCATTTCAAAGGAAAATCCGACCTGGGTAGCCGGTTTGCCGCGATCTGTTGCCTGGGCTCGCGTAGAATGCGGCTTTTACGCTACTGCAAAGCCCGCCCATGTACGACGCCGCCCGCGCCCATCTGCACACCGTTAGAGACCTGCTGCGCTTTGCCGTATCGCGCTTTCAGGAGGCCGAGCTGTTCTTTGGTCACGGCAATGCCACGGCCTGGGATGAGGCGGCCTACCTGACCCTGCATACCCTGCACCTGCCCCTGCACCAGCTCGATCCCTATCTGGATGCCCGCCTGCTGCCGACGGAGATAGACGCCGTACTGCAGCAGATCGAGGCACGCGTCACCACCCGCAAACCGGCGGCCTACCTCACCCAGGAGGCTTGGCTGGGCGATTACCGCTTCTATGTGGATGAACGGGTCATCGTGCCACGCTCCTTTATAGCGGAGTTGCTGCCCCACGCGCTGGAACCGTGGATCGAATATCCCGAGCTGGTCCACCGTGCCCTGGATCTCTGCACCGGCTCCGGCTGCCTGGCCATCCTGCTGGCCGAGCACTACCCCGATGCCGAGGTGGATGGCGTGGACCTGTCCACCGAGGCGCTGGAGGTGGCCGCCATCAATGTCGAGCAGTATGGCCTGCAAGACCGCGTGCGCCTGCTTGAATCCGACCTGTTCACGGCCGTCGAGGGCGATACATACGACTTGATCGTCTCCAACCCACCCTATGTCGATGCCCCATCGGTAGCAGCCTTGCCCGATGAATACCTGCATGAGCCCGAGTTGGCGCTGGGCAGCGGCGAAGACGGCCTGGACGCCACCCGCGCCATCATCGAAAACGCCAGCCACCTGCTCAACCCGCACGGCGTGCTGGTGGTGGAGATGGGCCACAATCGCGAAGCGCTGGAGCCGCAGTACCCGGCACTGGCGTTCCACTGGCTGCCCACCAGCAGCGGCGATGGTTTTGTCTTTCTGCTGACGCGCGAGCAACTGGTCGAAGCTGGGTTCTGATTCCGGCCCCAATAGCGCCCTGGCCGTTGGCGTGCAGGTGCAGCAGCACGCCGATACGGCTACAGGCCAAAGAACCGCCGTATCCGGTCCAGCACCTCGGCCTGATGCGGCACCACCGGCACGGTGGCAAGGTCGCGGGCATGTAGCTGGTTCTCTGCCAGTCGCTCCGCCAGTATTCGCGACAAGGCATCGGCCAGTGCTGGCCGCGCAGTCAGTATGGCCTCAAAGCCAGCGCGGTCCAGCCGATAGCATTCCACATAGGTCGCCGCCACCACCGTAGCCGTACGCGGCGCCCCCGTCATCAGGCCCATTTCGCCAAAGAACCCGCCCGCCTTGAGGTGGCCCAGCAAATCCGCTCCCGGCGCCTGGTAGTTGCGCCAGACGTCCACCTCGCCCAGGGTCAGGATATACAGCCAATGCGCCACGGCTCCCTGCCGGCTGATCACGTCGCCACTCTCGAAGGGCGCAAACCGCAGTTGCTCTGCCAGGTGCCGGCGCTCTTCGTCGGTAAAGTCGTTGAACAGCGAAACGCATTCCAACGCCCGCAAACGCCGGCTGATATCAGTCTCCTGCCGCTGCGCCGCCGTCTTGTCGTTGTCCTTGGTCATCAGCACGTTATGGCTGGGGCTGGCCAACGGTATGCCATGGCGCACCAGGGCTGTGATCAGATGCGCCCGGACTTGCGAATCGGTTGGGTCATCCAAGGCAAAATCGGTCATCCAGTAACGCATGGCATAACGTGCAATCCCGTCCCTGGCTTCCATCAGCACTGCGCTGGGCGGCGGCTCGCTCGATACTCCGGCGATATGCGCATCCTGCACCGCCTGCTGCATCAGGGCGATCACCATGCTGGGGGGATGGTCCCAGGCGATATCCAGCCACACCCAACGGCGCCACTCCAGACCATGGCCATTAAAGCGCTTGCCTATCACCTGGAAGCTGTTCTTCATCAGCCAGGCATTGGGTATCACCACCGTCTCGCCATTGCGGGTTTCGATCAGGGTGGAGCGCCATCCCACCTGCAAGACCTTGCCGGAGTAGTCATGCAGCTTTACCCACTGTCCCAGTTGCAGCGAGTCATCCAGTTGCAGGGCGATACCTGACAGGATATTGCCCAGGGTGTCCTGCATGGCAAAGGCCACCACCGCCGTGATCACTGCCGAGGTTGTTACCAGTTGCGACAGGTCCAGCCCGGCATAGCGCAACCGCACCAGCCCCCAGGCCAGGTAGCCCAGCATCACCAGCACGTCTTCCAGTATCCGCGGCGGCTCTACGCCCAGCGCCCTCAGTAGCAGGCGGAACAAGGCCAGGCCGAACAGGCGGATGATGATCATCCCCAGCAGGATGGTGAATATCTCGCGCAGCACCGCCCCGCCCTGCGGAAAACCCATGCCGGCCAGGCCGCTGCTCAGCCACAGGCCCATCGCCCCCAGCATCAGGTAAAGCAGCGTCAATCCCACATTGCGCCGCTCGTCCGGCCGAAAGCGGTACAGCGCCAGGAGCAGGCCCGAGCAGATAACAAAGAGGTAAGGCCATTCCTGGCGGGCGAGTTGTTCGAGCGTAAGCATGTTTGCGACAAGCAGGTGTTCTGTCTTCAGGATAGGCTATGCAATGACCCGGCGAGTACGGCGTAATTTGCTAGGATGAAATGACACCCGCCAAACAGATGCCATGCCAGCCCCCCAATTCTTTCTCGGACGTCAGCCCATAGTCGGTCGCCAGCGCGAACTGGTGGCCTATGAGTTGTTGTTCCGTACCAGCCACGAAAACAGCGCCAGCGTAGAAGATGACGTCGTCGCCAGTGCCGCTGTGATGCAACACGCGTTTTCCGGCCTGGGCCTGCAATCGGTGCTGGAAGACAAACTGGGCTTTATCAACCTGTCCGCCCCCCTGTTGTGCAGCGATGTCATCGAGATACTGCCGCGTGAGCGGGTGGTACTGGAGATACTGGAGACGGTAGAGCTGACCCCCGCCATCATCGAGCGCTGCCGTGCCCTCAAGGCCGCCGGCTACCGGCTGGCGCTGGACGATGTCATACGGTTTGACGAAGCCCAGAAAGCTATCCTGCCGCTGGTCGAAGTAGTGAAACTGGACGTGCTGGCCATGCAGGCGCGCGAGACCGAGCAACTGGTTCGTGCGCTCAAGCCTTATGGCGTCAAGCTGCTGGCCGAGAAAGTGGATTCCACCCTGCAACGCGATTTCTGCCACGAGCTGGGCTGTGATCTGTTCCAGGGCTATTACTTTGCCCGACCCACCATACTTAGCGGCAAACCCGTGCAGCCCTCGGCCATGCTGCTGCTCAAGCTACTGAGCCAGGTGGCAGCCGATGCCGATACGCAGGATCTGGAAGACACCCTCAAGCATGCGCCCGATCTGACCGTACACCTGTTGCGCTTGGTCAACTCGGTGGCATTTGGCCTGCCCCGCAAGATATCCAGCGTGCGCACCGCGCTGACCCTGCTGGGTCGTGCGCAATTGCACCGCTGGGTCCAGATCATGGTGTTCGCCCAGCAATCTACCACCCACACGGCAGCCGACCCACTGGTGCAAACCGCCGCCGTGCGCGGCCACCTGATGGAACGCCTGACCCAGACCCTGCGGCCCGGCGACGAGCTGCTGGCCGACCGCGCCTTCATGGTGGGCATGCTGAGCCTGATCGATGCCCTGTTCGGCAAGCCCATGGAAGACGTGCTCAAGCCACTCAACCTGGAAGACACCGTACACGAAGCCCTGCTCAACCGCAGCGGCTGGATAGGCTATCTGCTGCGGCTGGTCGAGGGTATAGAACTGGCCGACCGCAATGTGACCCTCACCCTGCTGGGCGGGCTGGAAAACCTGAGCCTGGATACCCTCAATCGCCTGCAGGTCGAAGCCATGAGCTGGGCCGCCCGCCTGGGCCGCGACGAAGAAGCCTGACACCACCCCTACCGCCAGCCATGCGCCATGAAAAACGCGAGGTCCGTGCCTCGCGTTTTTCCATGCTGCCGTGGGGCCAAGCGCTTACTTGGCGCCCACCGTCTCCAGCACCGTCCACTTGCCACCAACCACCTTGTAGATGGTGATGCCACCGTCCTTCAGATCGCCCTTGTCGTCAAAGGCAATGGCGGCCGCAGTCACACCGGCATAGCTCTCCTTGGCCAGCACGGGCAGGTAGACCTTGGGGTCCACCGAATTGGCCTTCTTCATGGCGTTGATCAACTGGCGGGTGGAGTCGTAGCCATAGGGCGTATAGATCTCCATTTCCTGGTATTTGGCCTTGTAGCGGGTCTCAAAATCCTTGCCGCCGGGCATCTGCTCCATCGGCAACCCAGCCAGCGAGGCAATGCTGCCTTCCGCGTCCTTGCCTGCCAATTGCACAAAGTTGTCGGTTCGGGTCATCTCGCCCGACACCAGCGGCGCCTTCAGGCCCAGGCGCTTGAGCTGTATGGCCATGGGGCCAGACTGCGCATCGGCACCGCCGTAGAAAATGATGTCCGGATTACTGCCCTTGATGGCGGTCAGAATACTGGCAAAGTCGGTGGCCTTGTCATTGGTGAATTCGCGCTTAACAATCTCGCCGCCAGCCGCCTTGGCAGCCTTCTCGAACTCATCGGCCAGACCCTGGCCATAAGCGGTGCGGTCGTCAATGATGGCGATCTTCTTGGCGCCCAGCTTCTCCACTGCATACTTGCCCACCACACCGCCCTGCTGGGTGTCGTTGGTCAGCGAACGGAAGGTGGTCTTGAAACCCTGCTGGGTATAGGCCGGTGCCGTTGCCATGGCAATCTGTGGAATACCGGCATCGGAATACACCTTGGAGGCCGGGATGGAGGTACCCGAGTTGAAGTGGCCTATCACCCCAGCCACGCCACTATCCACCAGCTTCTGCGCCACCTGCGCACCCGCCTTGGGGTCGGCCTGGTCGTCTTCCGCCAGCAATTCGAACTTCACCTTCTTGCCACCGATTTCGGGGTTGAGGGCGTTCTCGTCGTCTATGCCCATCTGCACACCGTTCTGGTAACCCTTGCCATAATGGGCCTGGGGACCAGTCAAGGGGGCGGCAAAGCCGATCTTGACGACTTGTACTTCAGCACCAGCAGGCGCGCCTGCCTCTGCGGCGGGGGCGTCTTCCTTCTTGCCACAGGCACTCAATGCCATGGCAACAGCAGCGGTAAGGGCAAATACACGGGTCTTGTTCACAGTCATCCTCGTTATGCTTGTGCAGTCCGCCAGGCTGCGTGGGTAGTAGCGGCTGGTGTCGCGTGCCGGATCGCGGCAGTAACGGCCAGGATTGTATGCCTGTGCGGCAGCACTACATCTCGGGGATATCCCTAGCAGCCAGGATATTTTCCTCGTCAAGACAACACCTTAGAGCCTGCTGCGAACTCAAGTCACTGAGAACCAATCATGCAATTGCTAGGCATCGATTTCACGAGCCGCCCCACCAGGCGCAAGCCCATTACCGTCGCCCTGGGCCAGTGTGATGGCGCCGTACTGACGCTGACCGCCATCCAGCGCCTGCCCGACTTCACCGCCTTTGAAGCCCTGCTGGCCCAAGCAGGCCCGTGGCTGGCTGCATGCGACTTTCCTTTCAGCCTGCCCAGGGCGCTGGTAGCCCATCAGGGCTGGCCCACCGATTGGCCAGGCCTGATGGATCACCTTGCCAAGCTAGATAGAGCCGGCCTGCGCGACATCTGCAAAGCCTATTGCGACGCCAGGCCGGCCGGTAGAAAATTTGCCCACCGTGCAACCGATCTGCAGGCACGCTCCAGTCCGTCGATGAAATGGGTCAATCCCCCGGTGCTCTATATGCTGCATGAAGGCGCTGTGCGCCTGCGGCAATCCGGCATTACCATCGCCGGCCTGTACGCGGGCGACCCTGCACGCATCGCCCTGGAGGGCTACCCCGCCCTCGCCGCCCGCACCATCATCGGCAACGCCAGCTACAAGAGCGACAGCAAGCAAAAGCAGACCGCCGAGCGCCGCGCTCGCCGGCTGGATATCGTGCAAGCCTTGCAACAAGGCCACCCCAGCCTAGGGCTACGCCTGACCAGCGCAGACCCCGACCTGCTGACCGCCCTGGTCGAAGACCCCACCGCCGATCTGCTCGATGCCGTGCTGTGCCTGCTGCAAGCAGCCTGGGCCAGCCAACAGGCGCATTACGGCCTGCCGGCGGATATGGACGTATTGGAAGGGTGGATCATCAGCGCGGCGCCTGACTAGTCCGCATCGTCAAGGCTGCATCAAGCTGCCTGGCACCAGGACTGCGCTACTAGGAGGGTCGGGAAAATGCGCGACAACTACGGCTTACCGGCCTGCTCATGGCGGCCTGCCAACCAGCGCTGAATCTCTTGTTGCTGCAACTTGCGCAACCCCTCGGGCATGGTCAGATGCGATGCATCCCACCCCTCCAGCTCTATCACGCTATCCAGGCATGCCTGCAGCAATGCATGCGCCTGGGCCGTGGCCTCAGCAATCAAATGATGCGTTTCGCGCAAGGGGGCATCATCACGGCTCAGGCAGGCTTGCTCGTAGCCATGCACTTCGCGCAATGCCAGCATCAGCCGGGCTACCTGCGCCGGACACGCGCATTGGTAGATCATGGCTTGGTCTATCATGTGCTCGAGTTGCTGGTCCTGATACTTTTCCTGCAGGTTCATGGTGGTTTCCTCCTACACGGCTAGTTATAGACCGGTGAGGACGATCATTGCGGCGTAAGCAACACCCACCCCGCGTGGGCAGATGGGGAGTGCGGAGCACCCAGGCGAAGCAGTGGCCATGACTGGCATGGGCCATCTAGCGCCGCCAGTACAGCGGTTGCTCGCCCACCAGCGGGACGGCTAGGTAGGCTCGCGAATTAGCCCAAGCGCTGCAGCGGTAGCTCATCTGCCAAAGCTTGCTTGGCACGATAGACCTCGCCCACCAGCAAGATAGCCGGCCCGGCCAGTTGCCAATCGGCTGCCTGTGGCAACTCGGCTAGGCTCAAGGCCCACTCGCGGGCGTTGGGCAGGGAGGCATTCTCCACAATCAAGAGGGGGGTATCGGGCCGCATACCGCCAGCCAGCAAGGCGGCTGCAATCTCGGCCGCCTGCTTCACCCCCATGTACAGCACCGTGGTATCCGCAGCCAGCACGGGCTTGACCCAATCGCTACCCGCCTCGCCCTCGCCTACCCGCGCCGTGGCAAACAGCACATTGCGCGCCTGGCCACGGCTGGTCAGCGAGACGCCGGCATCGGCCGACGCCGCCAGGGCTGCGGTAATGCCCGGCACAACCTCGCATGCTATGCCCGCTTGCGCCAGCGCCTGCAACTCCTCCTGAGCACGGCCAAACAGCATGGGGTCGCCGCCCTTGAGCCGCACCACGCGCTGGTACTTGTGGGCGGCATCCAGCAGCATCTTGTTGATGAAACGCTGGGCGGTGGAAGCCTTGTTGCAGCGCTTGCCTACCGGTATCAGCACAGCCTGCGGGCAGTAGTCCAGCATCTCGGGTTGCACCAGGGCGTCATACAGCACGGCATCGGCCTGCTGCAGCAAGCGCATGCCCCGCACGGTAATCAGGTCTGCCGCGCCCGGCCCGGCACCAATCAGATAGACCTTGCCCACCATGGCTCAGCCTCCCCGCCGCCGGAACAAGGGCAAGGGCTGGTCTGCCGCCCCCTGATAGAACTCGCTGAAGTCATCCAGCCCCTTGGCAGCCTCCTCCACATCCTTGTCGGCACGTATCTCGAAAGCATCGAAGCCGCAGCGCTTGAGATACAGCAGGGTATCCTTGAACACATCGCCCACCGCCCGCAGCTCGCCGGCAAAACCATAACGCTCGCGCAGCAAACGGCCTATGGAGAAGCCACGGCCATCGGTAAAGGCGGGGAAATCCACGGCAATGATGCTGAGGCTGGCTGCGTCCTGCCCCAGTGCCTCAGGTTCGTCGTCCGGTGCAAACCAGATGCCCACATCAGCACGCCCCAGCAACTCGTCGCGCCGTTCCAGCCACTCCTTCAAAGGCAGCAGGGTATGGGCCGGAATGGCGTCATCACAGCCCTCAGCCACGCGCAGCCAGTGGTTGGCCACAATCTCGCGCTGGCCGTTGCTGCGATTGAGCTTGATGATGTGCGGGTGCTTACCCATGGGCACGCTCCTTCTGGTAGATACGGGACTTGAAGGGTTCCATACCCACCCGGTCAAACACGTCAAGGAAGCGCTCATCGCCTTGGCGGTGCTCCACAAAGACCTCAATGATCTGCCTTACCACACCCGGTACATCATCCTGGGCGAAACTGGGGCCGATGACCTTGCCCAGGCTGGCATCGTGGCCCTGACGGCCACCCAGCGAAACCTGGTACCACTCCGAGCCGCTCTTATCCACACCCAGGATGCCAATATGGCCCACATGGTGGTGGCCGCAGGAATTCATGCAGCCCGAGATATTCAGGTCGATTTCACCCAGGTCGAACAGGTAATCCTGGTCTGCAAACACCTGCTGTATGCCCTCAGCGATGGGGATAGACTTGGCGTTGGCCAGGTCGCAGAAATCGCCACCAGGGCAGCAGACGATATCGGTGATCAGGCCGATATTGGGGGTCGCAAAGCCAAGTTGCCTGGCGGCTTCCCACACAGCCGGCAGGTCGGCCTGCTTCACGTCGGCCAGTATCAGGTTCTGTTCGTGGCTCACCCGTATCTCGCCAAACGAATAGCGGTCTGCCAACTCTGCCACGCCATCCAGCTGCGCATCGGTCGCATCGCCCGGCGCCACGCCCGTGGCCTTGAGCGATAGCGTTACCGCCGCGTAGCCAGGCTGCTTGTGCTTGAATACATTGCGCTCCACCCAACGGGCAAAGGCCTTGTTCTCGCTACGCAGACGGGCGAATCCTTCGTCCTCGGCCGGCAGGGGCTCGTATGCTGGCGTGGTGAAGAAAGCGGCCACCCGGTCTATCTCGGCCTGGGTCAGGGTCATGGGCCCATCCTTCAGGTGGCTCCATTCGGCTTCCACCTTGGCGGCAAACGCCTCGGGTGTCATGGCCTTGACCAGTATCTTGATACGGGCCTTGTACTTGTTGTCGCGACGGCCATAGCGGTTGTAGACCCGCAGCACGGCATCCAGATAGCTCAACAGATGCAGGCTGGGCAGGAACTCCCGTATCACGGCGCCCACCATGGGGGTGCGGCCCAAGCCACCGCCCACGATCACCTTGAAGCCGACCTCACCCGCCGCATTGCGCACCACATGCACGCCGATGTCGTGCACCCAGGTCGCCGCCCTGTCCTCAACCGAGCCGCATACCGCAATCTTGAACTTGCGCGGCAGGTGGGCGAACTCAGGATGAAAAGTGGACCACTGCCGTATCAGCTCGCACCAGGGGCGCGGATCGATGATCTCGTCGTGCGCCACACCGGCAAACTGGTCGGTGGTGGTATTGCGCACACAATTGCCCGAGGTCTGCACGGCATGCATCTGTACCTTGGCGAGGTCAGCCAGGATATCGGGCACGTCTTCCAGTTTGGGCCAGTTGTACTGGATATTCTGCCGGGTGGTGAAGTGGCCATAGCCGCGATCGTACTTACGGGCTATCTCTGCCAGCGCGCGCACCTGGTCGCTGCGCAGATGGCCATAGGGCACAGCCACCCGCAGCATGGGCGCATGGCGCTGTATATAGAGCCCGTTCTGCAGGCGCAGGGGACGGTACTCCTCACCTGTCAGCTCGCCTGCCAGGAAGCGGCGGGTCTGATCGCGAAACTGATCAACACGCTGGTCAACAATCTGCTGATCGTAGTCGTCGTAGATATACATGTCGGGAAGCCACCTATGCGGAGCATTGCAGAATAACAGCACAGCCTTATGCGAATAACGAACGTTTACATCTATTCATATCGCACGACCTGCATATAAGAGTCCGTTCAAAGTCGTTTCGCCTTGTCGCTGCAGCGAGGGTTTCCCCCACTCGCCTATAGACGGAAATACTGGGCAAGAACAGAAAGCCCGGTCGGGTTTATAATCGAGCGTTTACGTTATTTCCCCTGGCATGATGGCAGTGATCCTGCCGTCATGCCGCAGCCTGAGACCACCATGGCCAAACTCGACGCAACGACTCCCCAGCCCATCCAACTGAAGGATTACACACCGCCCAGCTTCCTGATCGACAAGGTCGACCTGACCTTTGATCTGGAAGAGGACCATACCCGTGTAACCTCGCGCTTGGTGCTGCACCGTAACCCGGCCCACCCCGATGCCCGCGCCGCACTCAAGCTCGACGGCCGCGAGCTGGAGCTGGAATCGGTCAAGCTCGATGGGGAGCTGCTGGACGGCAGCCGCTATGAGCTGGATGCCGATTCGCTGTCGATTGCCGCCATGCCGGACAACGCCATCCTCGAGATCGTGACCGTCATCCACCCCGAGACCAATACCAGTCTCAACGGCCTGTATCGCTCGGGCGCCAATTTTTACAGCCAATGCGAGGCCGAGGGCTTCCGCAAGATCACCTACTACCTGGATCGTCCCGATGTGATGGCGCGCTTCAGCACAACCATCGTGGCCGACAAGCAGAAGTGGCCGGTGTTGCTCTCCAACGGCAACAAGGTGGGTGAAGGCACTCTGGACCGCAACCGCCACTGGGTAAAGTGGGTAGACCCGTTCAAAAAACCAGCCTATCTGTTCGCTCTGGTCGCCGGCAAGCTGTCGCTGCTGGCCGATCGCTACACCACCGCCTCGGGCCGCGAAGTGGCACTGGAAATCTGGGTTGAACCTGCCGACCTCGACAAGTGCGCGCACGCCATGAGCTCGGTCAAGAAATCCATGCAGTGGGACGAGCAGCGCTATGGCCTGGAATACGACCTTGACACCTATATGATCGTCGCCGTGGGCGACTTCAATATGGGCGCCATGGAGAACAAAGGTCTCAACATCTTCAATACCAAGTATGTGCTGGCCCGCGCCGACACCGCCACCGACCTGGATTTCGATGGTATTGAAGCCGTGATCGCCCATGAATACTTCCACAACTGGACCGGCAACCGCGTCACCTGCCGCGACTGGTTCCAGCTGTCGCTGAAGGAAGGCCTCACCGTCTTCCGCGACCAGGAGTTCTCGGCCGACATGGGCAGCGCCGAAGTCTGCCGCATTGACGCTGTGCGTACCCTGCGCACCCATCAGTTTGCCGAGGATGCCGGCCCCATGGCCCACCCCATCCGGCCCGAGAGCTATATCGAGATCAATAATTTCTACACGGTGACAGTGTACGAAAAAGGCGCCGAAGTGGTGCGCATGTACCAGACCCTGCTGGGCCGCGATGGCTTCCGCAAGGGCATGGACCTCTACTTCAAGCGCCACGATGGCCAGGCCGTCACCTGCGACGACTTCCGCGCCGCCATGGCCGATGCCAACGACTACGACCTGGGCCAGTTCGCCCGCTGGTACTCTCAGGCCGGCACCCCAGTACTGCGTGTACGCGGCCAATACGATGCTGCCGCGCAAACCTATACCCTGGAAGTCAGCCAGAGCTGCCCGGCCACGCCAGGCCAGGCCGAAAAGCTGCCCTTCCATATCCCCCTGGCGCTCGGCCTGGTCGGCCCAGATGGCGCCGACCTGCCCTTGCAACTGGCCGGCGAAGCCGAGGCAATTGCCGGTAGCCGCGTGCTGTCGGTCAAGGAGGCCAGCCAGACCTTCCAGTTCATCAACGTCGCGGTGGAACCCGTGCCGTCCTTGTTGCGCAATTTCTCGGCCCCGGTGAAGCTGGACTTCCCCTACAGTCGGCCGCAGCTGGTGCACCTGCTGGCCCACGACAGCGATGCGTTCTGCCGCTGGGAGGCCGGCCAGACCTTGATGTTGCAAGACCTGCAAGGCCTGATCGATGCCGCCCGCAGCGATGGTGAATTGGTGCTGAAGGATGATTTCGTGGCCGCCATGCGCCGCGTACTGGCCGACGAAAGCCTGGACCCGGCCCTGGTCGCCCTGATGCTGACCCTGCCGGCCGAAACCTATCTGGCCGACCAGCAGAGCGAGATCGACCCCGACGCCATCCGGGCGGGCCGCGAAGCCATGAAGCTGGGTCTGGCCCGTGCCTTGCGCAGCGAGTTCAAGGCGGCCTACACCCGCATGCAGGATAGCGGTGCCTACCAGTACGAAGCCGCCGCAGTCGCCCGCCGCTCGCTCAAGAACATCGCCCTGGCCTATCTGTCCGAGCTGGACGAAAGCGGCCTGATGGAACTGGCCGAACGCCAGTTTGCCGAGGCCAACAACATGACCGATGCCCAGGCCGCCCTCGCCTGCCTGGTGAACTGGCCCGAAGGCGATGCCGCCCTGGCCAGCTTTGCCAGCAAGTGGGCCGATGAAGCGCTGGTGATGGACAAGTGGTTCACCCTGCAAGCCGGCAGCCGTCGCCTGGGCGTAGTAGCCAAGATCAAGGCATTGATGCAGCACCCCGCATTTGCCCTGACCAACCCCAACAAGGTGCGTTCCTTGATTGGTGCCTTTGTGCACAACAACCTGGCAGGCTTCCACGCCATTGATGGCAGCGGTTATGAATTTGCCGCCGACACCCTGCTGGCCGTGGACAAGCTCAACCCACAGGTTGCAGCCCGACTGGCAGGCAGCTTCAACCGCTGGAAGAAGCTGGAACCGGTGCGCCGCGCCCATATGCGTGCCGCGCTGGAGCGGGTGGCCGCCCATGCCGGTCTGTCACGCGATGTGTATGAGATTGTTTCGAAGAACCTGCAATAAGGCATGATGGATGGGGGCGCTATAAAGCGCCCCCTCCTTTTGGCGGGATACCTTCCCTGCCCGATGAATAAATATGCCAGCAAGTCCAGCCCGCGCTTGCCCTGCAAGCCTGCTGTGGTCTAGTGTTCAAGCGATTCCCCTTATAACGGCGGCGTAGCGCCGCCAACAGGAAGGCAGCATGCAAACCCCGATATTGCTGGTTGAAGACAACCCGGATGACGAAGCGCTGACCATACGGGCCTTCGGCAAGAACGGCATACAGAATCCCATCGTGGTGGCGCGCGACGGGCAGGAGGCCATCGACTATCTGTATGGGCAGGGTAGCCATACCGGTCGTGATGTCAGTGAACTGCCGGTGCTGATACTGCTGGATATCAAGCTCCCCAAGCTCAACGGCATCGAGGTCCTGCGCCAGATACGCAGCAATGAATCCACCCGCCTGATCCCGGTGGTGGTGCTGACCACCTCGAAGGAAGAAGACGACCTGGTCAAAAGCTACAGCCTGGGGGCCAACAGCTATATCCGCAAGCCGGTTGATTTCATGCAGTTCATGGAAGTCGTCAAACAGGTAGGCATCTACTGGTTGATGCTGAACGAGCCGGTGCAGGGGTAAGCGCTGTTGATCCACATGGACGAATCCAACCTGCTGGATAAAACCCTCTCGGTGCTGGTCGTCGATGATTCGGAAGACGACGCACTGCTGAATGTGCTCGCCCTGCGCCGCCAGGGATTTGCCGTCAATTACCAACGGGTGGATACGCCAGAGGATATGCGTGCCGCCCTGGACAAGGGTAATTGGGATCTGGTCCTGTCCGATTACTCCATGCCGCAGTTTTCCGCCCAGGAAGCCCTCAAGGTCTTCCGTGAGCATGGCCAGATCATCCCCTTTATCGTCGTCACCGGTACCATAGGCGAAGAATCCGCCGTGGCCATGATGAAGGCTGGTGTCAACGACTTCATCCTCAAGACCCACCTCAAGCGGCTGGCCAGCGTGGTGGAGCGTGAACTGCGCGAGACCGGCAACCGCCGCGCCAAGCGTCAGGCCGAGCTGGCCCTGCGCGAAAGCCAGGAGCGCTATGAACTGGCCATACGCGGCGCCAACGATGGCCTGTGGGACTGGAATATCCGCGAAGACAGCATCTATTTCTCGCCACGCTGGAAAGCCATGCTGGGCTATGACGAAGCCGAGCTGCTGGACCCCGTGCCCGAGACCTGGCTGGCGTTGACCCACCCGGACGAAAGCGAAGGCCTGCGCCTGCAACTGATACAGCATCTGAAGGGTGAAACACCGCACTTCGAGGCCGAGCATCGCATGCGCCACAAGGACGGCAGCTGGCGCTGGATGCTGACCCGCGGCATGGCCATGATAGATCCCGATACCGGGCTAGCATTCCGCATGGCCGGTTCGCTGACCGATATCACGGAGCGCAAGCGGGCCGAAGAGCAGATGCTGTACGACGCCCTGCATGACAGCCTTACCGGCCTCGCCAACCGCGCCATGTTTACCGATTTCCTGGGCTTTTCGCTGGGCCACGCCACGCGCGACCCCGATTATCTCTGCGCCGTGCTCTGCCTTAACCTGGAGCGCTTCCGCTATATCAACGACAGCTTTGGCCACGCCACTGGCGACCGCATCCTGCGCGTCACCGCCGAGCGCCTGGGCCAGGTGCAACGACCCGGTGATGTGGTGGCGCGCTTTGGTGGCGATGAATTCGCCATCCTGCTCGATGCCATCGAGGACCCCTCCGAGGCCCTGCGCTTTACCGAGGCCATGCTGACCGAGTTGGCCAAACCCATAGACCTGGAAGGCCACGAGGTCTATCCCGGCGCCCGCGTGGGCATCGCCCTCTCATCGGGTGGTTACTCCCACCCCGAAGAGATGATACGGGACGCAGATACCGCCATGCACCGCGCCAAGCAGCGCGGACGTGGCAAGCTGGAGGTGTTCGACCGGGCCATGCAGGGCACCATGCTGCGCGCGCTCAAGATGGAACAGGAGATGCGCCGGGCCCTGGCCGCGCAGGAGTTCCTGCCCTACTTCCAGCCCATCGTCGATCTCAACAGCGGCAATATCGCGGCATTTGAGGCGCTGGTGCGCTGGCGCCAGCCTGATGGCCGGCTGGTCAGCCCAGCCGAGTTCATTCCGCTGTCTGAGGAAATCGGCCTGATCAACGAAATCGGCCGGCAGATGCTGGAAACCTCGGCCCTGCAGGTGGCCGAATGGCAGCAGGCCTTCCCCGACCTGATGCTGCGGGTCAGTGTCAACCTGTCGGTCAAGCAGTTCAATCAACCCAACCTGGTTGAGCAGATCGATTTCGCCATCAGCAATGCAGGGATAGAAGCCGGCAGGCTGGAGCTGGAGATTACCGAAAGCATCCTGATGGACAATACCGATGCCACCATAGGCATGCTGGAAGCCATCCGGGCGCGCGGCATACAGATACTGATGGATGACTTCGGCACCGGCTATTCCTCACTGTCCTATCTGCACCGCTTCCCTTCCAATGTATTGAAGATAGATGGCTCTTTCGTGCGCCAGATCACCGGTGACCACTTCAGCCGCGAAATCGTACGCGCCATTGTGCTGCTGGCCCGTAACCTGGGCATGGCGGTGATAGCCGAAGGCGTGGAAACCGCCGAGCAGTTGGCCGCCCTACGCGAGATGGCTTGCGATTTCGCCCAGGGCTATTACTTTGCCAAACCCCTACCGGCCGCCGATGCCACAGCCCTGATTGCCCAGCGCAGGCAATGGTAGCCAACCGTAGCAAAGCAAACAGCCCTGCCATTGCAGGGCTGTTTGCTTTGTGTTGCGTGCTACTGTGCTGCGTGCTACGGGCGACCGCTCAATAGGCAATACGGTACTGGCGATAGATGAAACCCAGCAGCCAGGCCGGCCCCACCAGCAGAAACTTGATGTCTTCGAAGAACGATGGTTTCTTGCCCTCTACCTTGTGGCCGATGAACTGACCTATCCAGGCCAGCACAAAGATGGTGAGGCTGACTTCCAGCACATAGGGCAGCCGTGACAGCAGCAGCAGCATGCTGCCGGCCACCAGCAGCATGCCCAGGGCAATGGGTGGCGACAGGCGCAGGTAGTAGGTCAGCGACAGCAGGCTGAAACCGATGGCCAGCCAGGGCGTCACCGCCCACAGCAGGCCCAGCAGGCTGAAGGTGATCAGCGGCACGCACACCCAATGCACACGTTTGTTGAAGGGGTTTTGATGGCTCTCACCATAACGGTCGAACAACTGGTCTATGGCGCTCATGGGCTGCCTCCTCTTGGTATGAAGACACAATGTAGCGCGCCAGCCCCTGGCCGGGCTTGAATGATTCCGCTACGCCGCCACGATGGCGACACGGCTGAGGGTGGAGGGCACCACCCCGAAAGTGGCATGGAATACCCGGCTCATATGGGCCAGATCAGCGAATCCGGCGGCATGCGCCGCCGTGGTGAGGTTGCCGCCACGACCCAACTGCGCCACAGCGGCCAACAGCCGCATCCACAGCACATAGCGGCGAAAAGGCAGGCCGGTATGCTGGCTGAACAGGTGACTGAAGCGGCTTTGCGAAAGCTGCAGTGTGTCGGCCAGGTACTCGGCCGTGAGCTCCCCCTCCTCCGCCAGCAGGGCCAGCGCCTGGGCAATCCGGCTGTCCAGTATGGGTGCGCGGTCGAACCCGGGCAACCAGGCATCCTGCCACTGTGCCACCAGGGGCTCGCAGGCCGTCAGTGCAAGCGGGGTATGCCAGGCTGCCCGCAAGGCCACCAGCAGGTCGGCAGGCAGCGCGGCTGGTATCTCGTCCCGGCGCCAGTCCGCCAGCGAACGCTGACCGGGGTCGATGAACAGGTGGGCCATCAAGGCGCCATTGGCCGCCAGCCTATGCGGCTGCCCCGGCAGGAACAGGGCTGCCGTGGCCATGCGTGAGCTGCTGTCTGGCAAGGTCAGGCGGAAAGCGCCTTCCAGCGCCAGGCTCAGTTGCAGCGCATGGTGGGCATGCGGCGTGGAGTCGCTGTCCACCCCAAGCACCAGCGCCCTGCCGCGCCATAGATACATGCGTCCCGGTTCCATGGCGGCAGTATAGGCAGGGAGCGTCAGACCTGTCCCAGGAACCAGTTCACGATATAGAAGTGGTCCTCATACAGTTGCTCTTCCATCCGATTGAACTCGAACAGCGGCATCCACTTGGCCCGGTCGCTCTCGTCGTCGCCCCTGACCTTGGGCAGGCCCTCCGAGGTTGGCGCCAGTTCGATCAAGAAAGCATGGGTAATGGTGCGCCCTCGCAGGGAGCGCTGGGGATGGTCGAACACCCTGCTGGCGCGGATGGAGCCGGCCAATACCGGCGCTGGCACCTTGAGCCGGGTTTCTTCCTTGAGCTCCCGTATCACTGCATCCTTGATACGCTCATCTGGTGTGACAAAGCCCCCAGGCAAGGCCCACAGGCCCTTGCCCGGTGCAGACCGGCGACGCACCAGCAGCACATGACCGGAGTGGATGACCACCGCATCCACCGTCACGAAGGTAGGTGGATAAGGCGCAGTTGCCCAGCTCTGCCGATAGCGTTTGACGAACAGGTATTCGCCCTGCAGGTTGGCAAAGGTCTCACCCGCGCGGAAGGCATTGAGCCAGTTGAATACCGGTGCCGGCAGCAGCGCCGCACAGCCCGGCCAATCGTCGCCCCGGTCCGGATCGAAAAAGGCATGGCGTATGCGCGAGGCATGCACATCAGGCAACTCAGGCGCCTCCACCCGCTGCCACTGCGGGAACAGGTCCAGATACTCGGCATTGCCCTTCTTGGCCCCCCGTGGCGGCCCGACGATGCCAATGCGGAACTGCGCCTGCCGGCTACCCACGTCGGAGTTATCCACGGCGATCACCCGGTCAACCAGGTTCTGCACCTCGGTCAGCCATTGCTGGTCGTTATACATGCGGTCCGAGATGCCGACGACAAACACCCTGGCCTGCACCTCGTCCGACAGCGACATGCGTATCAACTGCTCGCGGTCATCGACCGTCCACGGATGATTGGGTGTGCGCGCCTGCCGGGCCGAGCCACACAGCACGATCACCTTGTCCGCCAGCTGCAGGGCATGCTGCAAGGTCCACAGATGGCCATTGTGGAAAGGCTGGAAGCGGCCGATGAAGATCAGGTAGTCGAATTCACGCATGGTATGTACGTCGCTTATCTTGCCATGGCAGCGTTGAACCGCATCTCGCCCACCGGTGCCATCGGCAGTAGACCGAGCAGCGAGGGGGCTGAGCAACGCAAAAAAAGGGCAGTTCACACTGCCCTTGGCCTTACTCATTTATCTATATCAGGCAGGCACTACTGCCGGCGCCGTCCTGGCTTGGCGCATCTGCGCCTCGCTGAACGCCAGCATGCGCTCTATCGGCAAGCGTGCGGCATCCATCTGCTCGGGGCTCAGGTAATCGATACGGGTGCCTTCGCCGGCTTGCGCGCGCTGTACCCGCTCGACATTGTTCAGCTTCATATAGGGGCACTGATTGCACTGGCAGCCCGCATAGATGGGGGCCTGCACAATCTTCAGGTCAGGCCGGGCCAGACCCATGTTGTAGAGTATCCCGTCCTCGGTTGCCACAAACAGGGTGGCATCGGGTTCGCGGTCGAACTGCTTCACCCAGTTCAGCATACCGCTGGTGGAGCCCACGTAGTCAGCGCGCTTGAGCACCGGCAGCGGGCTTTCCGGGTGGGCAATCAGATAGCTTGGGCCTGCCACGGCGGCCATGCCCTCGTTCAGTGCGGTTTCGTTGAACTTGTCATGCACCTCGCACACTGCACTCCAGAGCGGCATGTCGTAGCCGTACTGGTAGTTCAGGTAGGCGCCCATATTGCGGTCGGGCGAAAAGATCACCTTCTGGCCCTGGGCATACAGGTGGGCAATGATGTCGTCCACATTACGGCTGGTGACAATCCAGTCGCTCAAGGCCTTGTGTTCGGCCGAGCTGTTGATATAGGACACATGCACATGGTCGGCATGCTTGTCGCGCCAGGCCTTGAGGCGCTTGACATCAGTCTGTGTCACCAGGGAACAGGTAGAACCCGCATCAGGCAGTATGACCTCGGCCTGGGGATTCAGTATCTTGGCGGTCTCTGCCATAAAGCGCACGCCGGCAAAGACGATCACGTCGGCATTGGCATCACGGGCATAGAGCGAGAGTTCGAGAGAGTCGCCGACCTTGTCGGCCATCTGCTGGATTTCCGGCGCAGTATAATAGTGCGCCAGCGTTACGACACGCTTGGACATGGCAGTTCCTTCCATGTTGATACACCGCCTCTCCGGCGGCAGACTGGGCCCGGCAAACCGGGCGGTTCTTGCAGGCTGCACGCGGAATCCCCGCGCCTTGCGACAGCAGCACAATCGCACCATAACAAAATCAAGGGCTTTGCGCCACCACCCTCCCCTTGCATGCCACCTTGGTGTAGGGTTAGGCCGCACCCACGACTCTGAGACGTTGCCATGTCCCTGATGACCTTTGACGAAGCCCTGGCCCGCCTGCTGGCAGCAGCCCAGGCAGATACCCGGCAGCAATCCCTGCCGCTGAACGAATGCGATGGCCGGGTACTGGCACAGGACGTGATCGCCCCTATGGCCGTGCCCGGCTTCGACAACAGCGCCATGGATGGCTATGCCCTCCATATCGCCGACTTTGCGCAGATACCCGCGAGCCTACCGGTGGTGCAACGTATCGCCGCTGGCGCAACCGGCCAGCCCTTGGCGGCCAATAGCGCCGCCCGCATCTTTACCGGCGCGCCCGTGCCGCCAGGCTGCAACGCCGTGGTACCGCAAGAGGAGGTCAACGCTGGCGACGCTGTGATCAGCCTGGAGAACCCCCCTCGGCCTGGCCAGCATATACGCCGGCTGGGAGAAGACATCGCGGCTGGCAGCACGGTATTGCAGGCAGGGCAAAGACTGGCCCCCCAGCATATTGCGCTGGCTGCCTCTCTGGGCATAGCCGAACTGCCGGTACATCCGCGCTTGCGGGTGGGGCTGCTGTGTACTGGCGACGAACTGACCCAGCCGGGCCAGCCCCTGCCGGCAGGTGGCATCTACAACTCCAACCAGTTTGCCATCGGCGGCTTGCTGGGCAGGCTGGGATGCCAGGTCCACGACTACGGCAAGGTGGCCGATAGCCATGACGCCACCCTGGCCGCCTTGCGCCATGCGGCACGGGAGAACGATGTGGTCATCACCTGCGGCGGGGTCTCGGTGGGAGAGGAAGATCACGTCAAGGCAGCGGTGTCCGAGCTGGGGCAGCTGGACCTGTGGCGCATTGCCATCAAGCCCGGCAAGCCGCTGGCGTTTGGCAAGGTAGGCCAAGCCGACTTCATCGGCCTGCCAGGCAACCCAGTCAGCGCCTTCCTGACCTTTTTACTGCTGGCCCGTCCTTTCCTGCTGCGCCGCATGGCTTGCCCATCACAGCCCGCTGCCGGCCTTCAGGTCAGCGCCGGCTTTGACTGGCCACGCGCCGACAAGCGCCGGGAGTTTCTGCGCGCCAGGCTGGAAGTGGACAGCGTCGGTGGATTGAGCGCCACCCTCTACCCCAGCCAGGGCTCGGCCGTCATGAGCAGCCTGGCCTGGGCCAGCGGTCTGATAGACCTGCCCGCCGGCCATACCGTGAAAAAAGGCGATACCGTACGGTATCTGCCACTGGATCAACTGATTGGATAGTCCCTATGCAAGTGACACTGCTTTACTTCGCCCGCCTGCGTGAGCGGTTTGGCATGGCAGAAGAACAACTGAGCCTGCCCGAAGGCATACAAACCGTGGCAGGCCTGATTGCCCACCTGGCAGCCCGTGGCGACGCCTGGGCCGAGGAACTGGCTGGCGAGCGCGTCTATCGTGTCGCCTTGGATCAGGAAATGGCTGATTTCAGCGCCCAGTTGCACCATGGCGCCGAAGTCGCGGTGTTCCCTCCCGTAACAGGAGGCTAGCGCGATGGAAACACTGCCCCAAGCTACCATTCCGTCGGCGCGCTTTCATGTTGCAGTGCAGGTCGGGGACTTCGACCTGCAGGCAGAGATGCGCACCCTGTCTGCCGGCGACAGAGGCATTGGCGCCATCACCAGCTTTCTGGGTCTGGTACGTGATCTGAACCTGGCCGATGATGTGGTGGCGCTGGAACTGGAACACTACCCTGGCATGACCGAAAAAGCCCTGATACGCATCGCAGAAGAAGCCGCCGTGCGCTGGCCGCTGCATGGGGTAAGCATCATTCACCGGGTCGGCAAACTGTACCCTGGTGACGCCATCGTGCTGGTGCTGGTCGCTAGCGCCCATCGCCATGCCGCCTTCGAGGCCAATGCCTTCATCATGGACTTTCTCAAGACCCGCGCCCCCTTCTGGAAGAAGGAATGGACACCCGAAGGGCCGCGCTGGGTAGACGCCCGTGAAACCGACTACAGCGCAGCGGCCCGCTGGCACAAGGTCGTCAGCGAGCAATACGGCAATGACGAACACGACTGAACCTTATGAAGCCGTGATACTGGCCGGCGGCCAGGGCAGCCGCATGGGCGGCCTGGATAAAGGCCTGGTGCCCTGGCAGGGCACAGCCCTGTACCAGCATGCACTGGGCCGCCTGGCGCTGCAATCCATCCGCCCCCAGCGGGTCAGCCTCAGCGTCAATCGCAATCTCGCTGACTATGCTGCCAGCGGCCTGCCGCTGCTGGGCGACAGCCGCCCTGGCCATGCTGGCCCCCTGGCAGGCATGGAGACGGCCTTGAACCACAGCCAGAACGACTGGCTATTGTGCCTGCCATGCGACATGCCCCTGCTACCCACCGAGCTGGCCGCCCGCCTGCTGAGCGCGGTAAACAGCACCACCCTGGCAGCCTACGCCACGACAGCAGAGGGCCCGCAGCCTGTGTGCTGCCTGCTGCATCGATCCCTGGGCAGCGCCCTGTCGCGCTATCTCGATAGTGGCCAGGGCCGGGTACTCGGCTGGCTGAATACCCTGCCAGCCGCCGCCGTCGGCTTTGATGACAGCGCCAGCTTTGCCAATTTCAATACCTTGGCGGCAGTCGCCGCAGACGAGCATAAGACATGAGCGATGATTTGACCCATTTCGACGCCCAGGGCCAAGCCCATATGGTGGACGTCGCCAACAAGGCGGAAACCCACCGGTCCGCCACCGCCGAGGGCCGTATCAGCATGCTGCCCACCACCTTCGAGCGGTTGCAGGGAGGCCAGGCCAGCAAGGGCGATGTACTGGGCGTGGCGCGGCTCGCCGGCATCATGGCAGCCAAGCAGACCGGCACCCTGATCCCGCTATGCCACCCCATCCCCCTGACTCATGTGGCGGTGGAGTTTGAGCTGGATGCGAACCACCACGCAGTCTGCTGCCGCGCCACGACCGAGACAGTAGGTCGCACCGGGGTAGAGATGGAAGCCATGACGGCGGTCAGCGTGGCGTTGCTGACCATCTACGACATGCTCAAGGCAGTGGACAAGGGCATGGTCATCGATACCGTACGGCTACTGGAGAAACGTGGTGGCAAGTCAGGGCACTGGCAGGCTAGCGTGCAGAGCGCTTAGCGCCTGCACACCCACCAGCAAGCCGGTTCCACCCTTGGTCTCGGCCGCAATCTGATGCAGAGGCGCGACACCCTCCACAACGGCCCAAGGTGGTACACCGGCATAGGCCGGTCATGGCATGGTAGTTTTCACATTCCCTCTGTAGGATGATCGATTGTTCATCCCCTTGTGATAATGCCCCCATGGGATTACCCCTGACCTACCGCCTGTTTGCCCGCCTAGGCTTGCTTCTGCTGATCGGCGCTGCCATGGCAAACTCGGTGGAACCGGCGCGGCTGACCATACTGGTGGCTGAGCGGATGACCGCCGCCGGCCAACCCAAGCCGGTCGAGGACAAGCGTGCCGAGGCCATACGGCTCCTGGGTGAAGAAGCCCGGCTGCAGTTTGATATCAAGGCCTATCCATGGCGCCGCGCGCAGCGCATGGCAGAGCTGGGCCAGGGCCTGCTATGGGGTGTCTCACGTACCACCAGGCGAGAGGCCGCCTTGCTGCTATCCCGTCCCATCTGGGATACCCATGTCTGGATGGTGGTGCGCTCCGGCGAGGCCTTCAGCTATCACGGCCTGGCCGATCTGCGCGGCAAGACGCTCTCCATCATGCGTGGCGCCCAGTATGGTGGCGAGTTTGAGGAGCAGCGCGGCAAGCTGTTCAAGGTGGAGGAGGAGTCCCCATCGCTGGAAAGCAGGCTGATCATGCTGGCGCTAAAGCGGGTGGACGTCGTCCTGCTGGCCGTTACCCGCCAGGATCCACACGATATGGAACAACATCTGAACCAGCGCTATGGTCACCTGGGTCGCTGGCAGATCATCAACCGCCCCATGGCGAGAGACCCCATCCATATCGGCGTAGCCCGCAATGCCCCGATCAGCCATCATCTTGATCGTATCAACAGCGCCTTGGACCGACTGCATCAACGCGGCACCTTGGCGGCCCTGATGGCCAAGCCACCAAGCAAGCCTCTCACCCCGGCGTGCCCCGCCCCCTTGGGGCGTTGCCCGATATCGCCAGCCTGAGCCCGGCACGGCCAGTTCAGTGCCCGACTGGTTCAACCCATGCTAGGCCGTTGCGGCCGTAGGTGCTGGGTGCCCTGCTTGAGCCAGCCCGCCAGGGCATCGCCAGGCACCGGCTTGGAGACATAAAAACCCTGTGCCACGTCGCAGCCCAACAGCCTGATCAACTGCCAGTCGGAGGGGTTTTCCACGCCTTCCGCCACGGTAGTCAGGTGCAGCTTCTTACCCATTTCTATCGTGCTTTGCAGCATGACATGCAGATGGGGTTTTTCGGAGGCGCCATGCACCAGGGAACGATCTATCTTCAGCTCGGTAAAGGGAATACGCGAGAGCTGCTGCATGGATGAGAAACCCGTGCCGAAGTCATCTATGCCCAAGCCAAAACCCTTGAGCCGCAAGCGTGCAAGCGTGCCCAAGGACAATGCCAGATCCGACATCACGGCGGTTTCGGTAATCTCCAGCAGCAGGTATTTGGGCTCTATACCGATGCGGCTGGTCACGGCCGCAATACGATCAGCCAGGTCTGGCGTGGAAAGCGACTTGGCCGACAGATTGACCGCCACGCTGATGGTCAACCCCCTGGCGTGCCAGTCGCGCAATTGCTTGAGCGCCGTCTCCAGCACCCAATCGGTCAATTCATCAATGATGCCGGCTTCCTCGGCCATGGGAATGAAATTGGCCGGTGGCACCAGTCCCAGCTCGGGATGCTGCCAGCGCACCAGCGCCTCCACCCCCCGCATCACACCCGAATGTGTCGTCACCTTGGGCTGGTGGTGCAGCACCAGCTCGCGATTGATAATGGCCCGCCGAATATCGTTGGGGGTAAAGCTGTATTGGGCCTCGCGCTGCTTGTCCGACACCTCGCCGGGGCGGAATCTGGAAATCAGATTGGCCAGCCCATCATAGGACAGTGGCTTTTGCGCAATACCCAGCACGATCAGGCCATGCTCCTGCGCCATGGTTTCCACCGTGGACAAGATGGTGGTCTCGCGGCTGGACACCACGATCAAGGCATTGACCAGATGCTGCTCGGCAATATGGCGTATCAGCTCCACGCCATCCATGTCCGGCATTTCCAGGTCGGTAATCATGATGTCGGGCTTGGCGTTCACCGCCAGCACCTCCAGTGCATGCCGTCCGTTCTCCGCCTCCAGCCTGTTCTTGATCCCCAGATTGTCCAACAGGTCGAGCGCGTGCAGGCGCTGCACCGCGCTGTCTTCCACCACCATGACGCTGAGTTCTGCGTTGACTGACATCGGCTTTGCCCTTGAGTCCCGCCAGTTAATATTAACAAGCTGTAATATAGGGCGACTTGATCGCACCGTCTAACAGAATACTAGCCCAAGCTATCGGGAAAGCTGCCGCTGCGCCCCCCGCTCAATCAAGCCGGGAATATCCCCCAGGCTGGCCACATTGTCGGCAGCACCCAGGCGTATGGCCTCCTTGGGCATGCCAAACACGATACAGCTTGCTTCATCCTGGGCCACTGTGGCGGCACCGCTGTCGCGCATTTCCTTCAGTCCCTTGGCGCCATCGTCACCCATGCCCGTCATGATCACGCCCAGCGCGTTGCGGCCAGCGCACTTGGCCACCGAGCGGAACAAGACATCCACCGAGGGCCGGTGCCGGCTCACCAACGGGCCATCTATCACCTCAACGTAATAGTGGCCCGCCGCCCGCTTCACCAGCAGGTGCTTGCCTCCCGGCGCGATCAAGGCCCGGCCGCGCAAGAGCTTGTCATTGTTCTGCGCCTCCTTGACCTCGATACGGCACAGGGTATTGAGCCGCGCCGCAAAGGTCGCCGTGAATTTCTCGGGCATGTGCTGCACGATGGCCAGGGCCGGGCAATCTGCGCTCAACAGGGGCAGTATCTGCTCCAACGCCTGCACCCCGCCGGTCGATATGCCCACCGCCACAATGCGTTCGGTCTGCCCCACCACGGGCACGCCATTGGGTGCGTCCAATATCGCATCGGCTGTCAGCTTGGGAGACTGTATCTTCTCCGTCACGAAAGACATGGGGGCCGCAGGTTTGGCAGGCGGTGCCAGGGGTGGCGTGGCGGACATACTGCGCAGCAGCTTCAGGCGGCCAGTGGCGGCATAGGCCGCCCGTATGGCCGAAATCAGGTCAGACGAACTGTCCTGCAGAAAGTCCCGCACCCCGATGGAAGGTTTGGTAATGATGCCCAACGCCCCGCTGGACAAGGCTTCCAGCGTAATGGCCGCGCCTTTTTCAGTCAGGCTGGAACAAATGACGACCGGCGTAGGCCGCTCCGCCATCAGTTTCTTCAGGAAGGTGATGCCGTCCATACGGGGCATCTCGATATCCAGCACGATGACATCGGGCCACTGCAGCTTCATGCGTTCCTGGGCAAAGATAGGGTCAGCCGCCGCGCCTATGACCTTGATATCGGTCTCGCGGCCCAGCTCCTCGCTCACCACCTGGCGCACCACGGCCGAGTCATCGACGATCAGCACGTTGATGGGCATCGCTTCCCCCTGTCTGTCCCCAAGCCCCCTTGCCTGCCGGGGTACGCTATGGTTTCGTTTTGCCGGCGGGTTCATCCTGCGGCCGGTAGCGCAACCACACATCGCCAGTAGCAACATCGAACACGATGTGCCTATGACCATTGCCTGCCAGGTGTTCCCGGCTCAAGCGGAAGCCATTGCCTGCCAGCCACTGCTTGCCAAATTCAATATTGCGCTCGCCCACAGCCGGCATGCGGCCGGTATCGGTAATCAGCATCTGACCACCACCAAACATCTTCACCACATAGTCAGCCGGCAAGGTCCCTGCCGAATGAATATAGCGCATGGCCAGTTGGAAAGCCTCCTCGGCATAGCGTCCATCCAGCGGGCCATCGCCACGCGGGTGCCCCTGCGGACGCTGCGGCAAGAGGTAGTGGCACATGCCCCCCACTTGCCGGCCTGGATGCCACCAGGTGATGGCAATGCAGGAGCCCAGCAACGTGCGTATGCGGGTATCGCGGTCGCCGAAATACACCTCGCCTGGCTGCAGAAAGATATCAATCTGAAAGCTCATACACGCTTCCGATAGATCGTAGGGAGTATCGGCTCAAGATCGCTGGGTATGCCTATCAACGATTCGGAGTGGCCGACCACCAGCCAGCCACCGGGCTTGAGGGTGGCAGCAACGGCATTCACCACCCGCCGCTTGGTTTCGGCGTCAAAATAAATAATGACATTACGCAGAAAGACCGCGTCGTAACGGCCCATTTCCGGCAAGGGTGCAATCAGGTTGACCGGCATGAAACGCACCTTCTGCCGCAGCCCCTTGTCTATCAGCAGGCTACCCATATAGTCGCCAGTACCCCGCAGGCAGAAACGCTTGAGGTATTCAGTCGGAATATGATGTGCCCGCTCCATCGGGTAGAGCCCACGCCGCGCCATCGACAGCACCCTGCTGGAGATATCGGAACCGATGACCTCCCATGCCACCCTCTGCTCCAATCGGTCTGCCAGCACCATGGCAAGGCTGTAGCTCTCCTCCCCGCTGGCACAGGCGGCACTCCAGATGCGCACCGGCTGCCGTCCCAGTTGCGGCAGCAGGACATCACGCAAGGCATCAAAATGCTTGGGCTCGCGAAAAAAATAGGTTTCGTTGGTAGTAATCAGGTCGATGGCAAGCTGGCGCTCCTCTGCATCGCCACCGTCGCCTATCAGGCGGAAGTATTCACCGTAGTTGGCAATGCTGCGATCGCGCAGCCGCTTGGCCAGGCGGCCGGACAGCATGGCTTTCTTGATGGGAGCGAGGTGTATGCCGGTCAGGCGCTCCACCAGCACCTGGTAAAGCAGAAATTCGGCATCCGCCATCTGCACCAGGCCGAAATCTTGCGGGGAAAGTGCCTCCACCGGTGCGGGGCTCACATGCTCAGCTTTCAGGATGCAGACTTTCACTGGTACCGGCCAGCTCGGCCATCTCGTCGATGGACAACACATGCTCGAGCGACAGCACGATGACGAATCGGCCGCTGATCTTGCCCATGCCACGGATAAACTCAGCCCTTAGCTGGGCACCAAAGGCCGGCGCCGGCTCTATGGCTTCGGGCGGCAGGTCCAGCACTTCGTCCACGGCATCCACTATCACGCCCAGGTCGTGCCAGTCGTCACCGTACTGCACTTCCACAATCACGATGCAGCTGCGCTTGCCTATGGTGGTGGCGGGCCTGCCAAACCGCACTGCCAGGTCGATGACCGGCACCACCGCACCGCGCAGGTTGATCACGCCACGCAGAAAGCGCGGCATCAGCGGCACTTCCGTCAGGCCACCATACTCAATGATCTCCTTGATATGCAGTATCTCCAGCGCATAGGTCTCGGTTCCCAGCCTGAAGGTCAGGTACTGCGGCTGCTCCACCGGCTCGACCATGGGTACGCTGGCGCGTCGGTGAGGAGTAAGGGCCTGGCTCATAGTGTCACCACCGGGGTCAGAAGCGGACGAACTGCGTTTCGTCCACCGGTTGAGAAGGATGCGTCAGACTGGCTGGCAGCGGTGCCCGCGGCGACACTGGCTTGGCCGGGTCTGGCGCAGTGGGGGCTTGTAGCTGCACCGGCTTCGCACTGGCAGGCAGCTTCATGGGCGCCTTTGCAGGCGCCATCCTGGGCGGCTCGGCTGCCGCCAGCTGGCGCTCGCCAGCCTGGCAGAAACGCTCCAGCAGATCCGTCAGTCGCCGCGCATGGGCATGCAGCTCCTCGGCCGATGCCGAAAGCTCCTCGGCCGCTGCCGCATTAGTCTGGGTACTGAGGCCCAGTTGCACCACGGTCTGGTTGACCTGGCGGATGCTGTCGGTCTGCTCGCGGCCCGAGGCATGTATCTCGCCGACCAGTTCAGCCGTACGCCGTATTTCAGGCAACACCCCGTTGAGCAGGCTACCCGCGCGTGCCGCCAGCTGATCTGATTCGCCGGCCAGCGTCCCTATCTCTCTGGCCGCCGTCTGGCTACGCTCGGCCAGCTTGCGTACTTCCTGCGCTACCACGGCAAAGCCTTTGCCGTGCTGGCCGGCGCGTGCCGCCTCGATGGCTGCGTTCAGGGCCAGCAAATTGGTCTGGTAGGCGATATCGTCCACCACGCCTATCTTGCTGGCGATCTGCCGCATGGCTTCGACCGACGCCGCCACCGCCTGCCCCCCTTCGCTGGCCACACCCGCTGCACGGCCCGCCAGTTGATCGGTCTCCGCCGCATGGCGGGTGCTCTGGCTGACCGCTAGGTTGATATGCTCCACGGCCACACTGGTGTGCTCGATGGCACTGGCCTGCTCGCTGGCAGTCTGCGACAAGGCGCTGGACGATGCCTCTATCTGCGAGGCGATACGCAGATTCGACTGCGCCGCGTCGCATAGCTCCTGAATCATCTCGTGCAGACGCTGGTGCATGGCAGCCAAGGCGGCCATCAGGCTACGTTCGTCGCCCGGCCTCAGTACGATGGCCAGGCTGAAATCGCCAGCCGCCACCCGGCGCGCCAGCCGGGTAGCCTGCTCAGGCTCCCCACCCAGCAGATGGGTGAAATAGCGGGCAACGCCATAGCCCAGGGCACCCGCCAACAGCAGGCCGACCACACTGAGGCACAGCACGGCCACGCTCCAGCTGGCCAGGGTCTTGGCTTCATCCGCCATGCTTTTGTCCAGCAGCGCTGTTTGGCCATTGGCGGCCTGCTCCAGTGCGGTCTCCAATGGGCCGAAATCCAGCGCAATCTGTTGCAGCAGAACGGCATTCGCCTCCGCCTGCTGCTCGGCCTGTGCCAGCTGCAGCAAACCGGGAATACGCTGCAGGTATCGCGGGTAATGCTCGGCGATACGCTGGCGCAAGCCGGCCTCCATGCCACTATCGGCCTCCTGCAGGAAGCCCCCCAGCGCGGCATCCAGATCGTGCTGCTTTTCCTTCAGGCTTGCCAGCAAAGCCCCGCGTTGGCCGGGTTCGGCATAGATGATCTCGGCCAGCGTACGGCGATGCTGCAGCAGTCGCACATGTGCACGCTCGAGGGTATGGGCGGCTTCGGCATGCACCCGGTGCAGACCTTCCAGCCTTTGCTGGCCCTGCTTCAAGGCCTGAACTGCCACCGCCCCGACCACGGATAGCAAGACAGCCATCAGCCCAAAGGCCAGCAGCAGCTTCTTGAACATCGATAGGCGGCCCAGCCAGCTCATGGTCGGTCTTCCTCGCGCCACGCTGGGTGGCGGGCCTCGCGGGCGGCAATCAACGCCACCTTGCGCCGTTCATTCTTGGCCGCGCGGTTGATCAGGTCTGGCACATCCAGTATCAGGGCCACCGCCCCGCTACCCAGTATGGTGGACCCCGCCAGACCACGTACCCCTCGGAACAACTGGCCCAGCGGTTTGATCACCGCCTGCAGCTCGCCTTCCAGATTGTCCACCACCAGGCCGGCACGCTGGCTGCCATACTGCACCACCACCACCGACTGCCGGGTCGGAGCCGGTGCATCCACCTCGAACAACTCGCGCAAGGGCAGGTAGGGCAACACCTCGCCGCGCAGATTGAGGTAATGCTGCCGGCTGCTGCCCGTATCGGTAGGCAGGTCCAGGCATTCCAGCACCATATCCAGCGGAATCACGAAACTCACCTGGCCCACGCCCACACGGAAGCCATCGATGATGGCCAGGGTCAGCGGTACGCGCAGCCTGACCACGGTCCCCTCTCCCGCTATCGAATCAATCTCGATATTGCCCTTGAGTGCTTCGATATTGCGCTTCACCACATCCATGCCTACACCCCGGCCGGACAGGTTGGTGACCGTCTCTGCCGTGGAAAAGCCCGGTTCGAACACCAGCTGCAATATCTGCTGGTCATTCAAGACTTCGTCTGCCTGTATCAAGCCTCGCTCCACCGCACGGTTGCGTATCCGCTGCCTGTCCATGCCGCCGCCATCGTCGCCAACCTCGATCACCACGCTGCCGGACTCATGGTAGGCATTGAGCCAGACCGTGCCGTAGTCGGCCTTGCCACGGATGCGGCGGGCATCGGAACCCTCTATGCCGTGGTCTATGGCATTGCGCACCAGGTGCACAAGCGGGTCTGCCAGCTTGTCCACCATGGATTTGTCGAGTTCAGTCTCCTCGCCCGCCAATTCCAGCTGGATATCCTTGCCCAGTTCACGCGATGCATCGCGTACCACCCTGGGAAAGCGGCTGAATATCTCCCCCACCGGCACCATGCGCAGCGACAGGGCTTCGTCGCGTATGCGCTCCACCAGCTCGCCCAGCGAGGCAATGGTCTCGATCAGGGCACTATCGCCACTGCGGCTGGCCGACAGTTGTGCCGCCGCGCCCGAGATCACCAGTTCCCCTACCAGGTCTATCAAGGCATCCAGCCGGGTCGCATCCACCCTGACCACCCGGTGTTCGCGGGTTTTCTGGGCAGCATGCTCACGCTGTTTGTCCAGCGCGGCGGCCACCGCCTGCGGTGGTGCCAGGCGTTCTTCCACCAGCAGGGTGCCCAGGGGCCGGTGTTCACCGGCACCGGCATTCTCACGCTGTATGCCCAGTACCTCGTCCAGTTCCATCGGCGTCAGCGCGCCACCCCGCACCAGTATCTCGCCCAGGCGCGACATGCCTTCAGGCATGTCCTTGATCAGGCGTATGTACTCCGCGATATGGGCATGCGGCGGCAAGATGCGCACCTTGCTGTCATCGCGGATGAACTCGAACACATTCTCTATGGTGAGCTTGTCTACATTGGGCGCTGCCTGGAACTCGATCTCAAAACCCAGATAACAGCTCTCCGGGTCCATATCCTCAGGGTTGGGCAAGCCGTCATACAAGGTGGTGAGATAGGCAATCCGCCCCAGCGATGCCAGGTAACGGATAAAGGAAATCGGGTCCATGCCATTGCGCAGCACATCGACGCCAAAGCGCAGCGAGATATGCCAGTGGTCGCTGGACACCACATGGTCGCCACCGCTCTCGACCTCCACCCTCGGCCCCGTGCGCTCCTGCTGTACCACCATGGCAGCGGCCGCAGGTGCAGGCGCCGCCGACGCCGTGTCATCCAGGTAAGACTTGAGTTGCGCCCCGAGGGCTGCGGATTCCGGTGCTGCCACACCACAGCGCACGGCATCCACCATCCCACCAATATGGTCGCGGCAGGCGAACAGCAGCTCGATCAGCGGGGTGGTGATGGCCAGCTCACCCTCCCTGGCCTTGTCCAGCACGCTCTCGCACAGATGGGTAAAGGCAACGATGTCGTTCAGGCCAAACAGCCCAGCGGACCCCTTGATGGTGTGGGCAGCCCTGAACATGGCATTGAGATGCTCGCCCCGTTCCGGGCCGGCCGCATTCTCCACCGCCAGCAGCGCGGCTTCCATGGCCGCCAGCAGTTCATAGGATTCCTCGTAGAAAACCAGCTTGGCGGCTTCGAGGTTCATCGGCCCGCTCCGCCTGCCAATACCACCGGGTCGCCAAACACACCGGCCATATTGTAGAGATCGACCACCGCCAGTACGGCCTTGCTGTGCCCGTGGAAGAACAGTGGTTTTTCCTGCCTGGCCGCCTCGCGCTTGAGCATCAGCAGCAGCTGTATGCCGGCGGTGTCCAGCTCGGCCACGCCGGCCAGGTCCACCTCCACTTCGCGGGCCAGGTTGAGCTCCTCCATCAGCCTGCGCTTGGCCTCGCCCGCCTCGTAGATGGTCAATGATCCATCTATGCGGAGTATGCAGCGCTCATGGTGATAGATGGAGGAGATCGCCATGGTGACATGGTCTTTCAGGGCAGTATCAGCTTGGATACGGCACGCAGCATCTGCTCGGGCTGAAAGGGCTTGACCACCCAGGCCTTGGCGCCGGCCATCTGCCCCTCTATCTTCTTGTCCTCTTGCGCCTCGGTGGTCAGCATGATGATGGGCGTGAAGCGATAGTCCGGCAACTGCTTGACGGCCCGCACAAAGGCGATGCCGTCCATATTGGGCATGTTCACGTCGGAGATGATCAGATGCACCCGGCGACCATCAAGGCGCGCCAGGCCTTCCTTGCCGTCTGCGGCCTCGATCACCTCGTAGCCCGCCTGCAGCAAAGCCAGATGCACCACCTGCCGGAGGCTGGTGGAATCATCCACTATCAGTACGGTCTTCTTGCTGTCAGCGGCGGCCATGTAAGCGAACGTGGGATGGAGACTCAAACCATTGTAGTGCAGCGTTTGGCCTCCCTGCCAAGCTGCATTTCAAGCCAGGCGCCGCTTTTGCGCAAACCGCAGCATCAGGGCAGCGTTGCAGGTGGCGTAGCCGGCGGCTGGTTGGCTGGTGGAGCTGGCGCCACCGCAGGCGTCTCGGCCCGGGCCGCCTCGCGCAAACGCTCCTGCAGGTTGCGCCAGCGCTCCAGCCGCTCGCGCCGCATCTCCAGCCGCTGCCGCAACAAGGCAGCCTCGGCCGGCGTCAGGTCGCCGCGCTCCAATGCCTCCCGTATACGCGCCTGCCGGTGCTGGAAGCGCTCATGCTCGCGCTCCACCCTGGGCTGGGCGTGATCACGCTCCGGCCTGGCGGGTGCAGGCGCATCCGGCCCAGCCCATGCCAAAGGCAGGGCCAGCAACAGGATGGCGAGATGGGCAGTGCGTGACATGATGGTATATAGCAACAGGATGCAGTCGATAACTTGAGCATACGCCGCCTCAAACCCGGCGATAGGACCCAATTGTAAACGGGCTTGACCAGCATGCCTGCCGGTAAAGCTTTTTTACATCTGCCTACGCTGGCATGACGTGCAATCGCTACACTGCGCTCATTACTCCAGACCCTGCCGCCATGACCGCCTCCGCACCCAAGAAAATCCTGCTGATAGACGATGACCCGCGCCTGCGGGAACTGGTGCAGCGCTATCTCAACGAACAGGGTTTCTCGGTGGATGCCTTCGAGGACGCCAGTCGGCTGGAAGCGCGGCTGCAGCGCAACCGGCCGCAACTGGTGCTGCTGGACCTCATGATGCCGGGCGAGGATGGCCTGTCGGTCTGCCGGCGGCTACGGGCCATGGGTGACAACATCCCCATCATCATGCTGACCGCACGGGGGGACGATATCGACCGCATCATCGGCCTGGAAATGGGGGCTGACGACTACCTGCCCAAGCCCTTCAATCCACGTGAGCTGCTGGCCCGCATCAATGCCGTATTGCGCCGGCAGAAGGAGCCTTCGGCACTGGCCGCGCCGCTGACCGAGGGCGAGCATTTCGACTTTGGCCCATTCCGCCTGGAGATCGCTAACCGCCGCCTGCTGCGCGAAGGTGTACCGCTGCCGCTGACCAATGCCGAGTTTGCCCTGCTGCGGGTTTTTGCCGGCCATCCGCGCGCCCCGCTATCGCGCGAACGGCTGATGGAGCTGGCACGCGGCCGCGAGCACGAGGCCTTTGACCGCAGTATCGATGTACAGGTGTCGCGGCTGCGTAAGCTGATCGAAGACAATTCCAGCGAGCCGCGCTACCTGCAAACCGTGTGGGGCTTTGGCTATGTCTTCGTGCCGGACGGCAGCGAACGCTGATGCGCTGGGAACGGGTACTGCCGCAGACCATCTTCTGGCGCCTGACCTGGCTGACCGCCGGCGCGCTGATCATCAGCGTCAGCTTTGTGATTGCCCTGTTCGCCTACCAGCGCCAGCAAATGGTGGCGGCAGCCGTCACCGAACAGGTCAGCGAGGTGCTGGCAGACCTGGAAGACCAGCTGGACGGCATGACGCCTGCCGAACAGGCCGAGTGGCTGGCGGCCACCCGCCGCCCGTATACCCCCTACCTGATTGCCATCGACAACCCTGAGGTGCGCAAGGCTGGCCCCCTGCTGTCGGCGCAGAGCCGCGAGATTGCTGCCACCTTGCAGCGCAAGCTGGCGGGCGTCAGCGAGATACGCGAGGTACGACGTCCCAAGCGCCAGCTCTGGGTCAAGGTAGACATGTTGGGCCAACCGCGCTGGCTGGTGGTGCCGCTGGGCCGCTTCAAGATGGATGCCAGCTGGACGCTGGCTGCCAGCGCTGCCATGTTTGCCCTGGTTGCCCTCACCGTGGCCGCCCTGTTTGCCTGGCGCATCAATCGCCCGCTGCGCGAACTGCGGCAAGCGGCAGCACAGCTGGGGCGTGGCGAGCAGCCTGCACCCCTGCCGGAAACCGGCCCGCTGGAAGTCAAGGAACTGTCGGCCAGCTTCAACCGCATGCTGTCAGACCTGGACGCCAATGAGCGTGAGCGCGCCGTGATGCTGGCCGGGATATCGCACGACCTGCGCACACCACTGGCCAGGTTGAAGCTGGGTGTGGAGATGATGCGCGACGATAGCCTGCAGGGCGGCATGCAGGAAGACATCGAAGACATTGAGCGCATCCTTGGTCAGTTCATCGACTTTGCCCGTGGCAGTGGCAGCGAATCACCGGTGGTCAGCGACCCTGCCGACCTGGCACGCAACCTGGTCGCCCGCTATCACCGTAGTGGTTACGCCATAGAACTGGATCTGGCCGACGAGCTCCCCCTGCTGGCATTGCGCCCGCTGGCACTGAGCCGGGCTTTGAGCAATCTGATTGACAACGCCTGTCGCTACGGTAGCGCCCCCCTTAGCCTCTGCGTTGCCTATCACGATGCCCAGCTGTGCTTCAGCGTGCGCGACCATGGTCCTGGCATCCCCCCTCAGCAGCTGGCATTGGCCCTGCAGCCATTCCAACGGCTGGACAGCGCCCGCCGCGCGGACGGCGGCAGTGGCCTGGGCCTGGCCATAGTCGAGCGTATTGCGCGTCAGCACGGCGGACAGCTCAAGCTGATCAATCATCCCGATGGCGGCCTGCTGGCCGAGCTGAGCCTGCCTGCTTGCCCACAGCCGACCTGAGAGCCTGTTTGGGCTGTTAGTTATCTACAGCCTATCCCGGTTTGCGCTATATTCCCGGCACCCCAAACCCAGCGGGAGCCCACCGTGAAGCTATTGAAGCGTTTCGTCCTTATCGTGGCGGGGCTGGTCGCCTTGCTGCTGGTGATCGGCTTGCTATTGCCCAGCCATTTCGCCATCTCTCGCAGCCTGGTCATCAATGCACCGGCCGAGCGCATCTTTCCCCACCTGGACAAACCAAGAGCCTGGAAGAACTGGTCGGTCTGGAATCGGCGCGACCCGGCCATGCAGATCGATTACGCCGGGCCCGATCAGGGTGTAGATGCCGCCTGGCGCTGGCAAAGCGCTACTGAGGGCAATGGCAACATGACCTTTACCGCCGTAGACGCCAACAAGCAGCTGACCTACCGGCTCAGTTTTCCCGACTTTGGCATGAGTTCCACCGGCGTGTTGCGGCTGGAGCCTACCGGGACAGGCACCAAGGTCACCTGGACCAATGAAGGCGATATGGGTAACAACCCGGTCAATCGCTACTTCGGTCTGTTCATGGATCAGATGGTGGGGCCGGATTTCGAAGCCGGTCTCAGCAATCTCAAGGAAATCGTCGAGAAGCAGGGGTAAGCCCCCAGCCCTCTCGGCGTAGCCTGCCGCGCCTATATCCAGGCGCAGGCATGCTGATGCTCAAGGGCGAGGCCAGCGGCCCACGCCCTCCATACCAATAGGAGACAGTAGTAATGCAGATCAAGGACAGTGTATTTCTGGTAACCGGCGGCGCGTCGGGACTGGGCGCCGCAGTGGTGCGCATGGCAGTGGCAGGTGGCGCGCGCGCCCTCATCGTCGACCGCAATGAGGCCGCCGGCCTGGCACTGGCAGAGGAGCTGGGTACCAATGCCCTGTTTGCCCGCGCCGATGTGGCCGACGAAGCCAGCTGTAGAGCGGCCGTCGCGCTTGCCGGCGAGCGCTTCGGCAAGCTGGATGTGCTGGTGAACTGTGCAGGCATTGTGCATGGCGAGAAGGTCGTCGGCAAGGAAGCCGCTCACGCCCTGGATAGCTTCAAGCGCGTGATAGACGTCAACCTGGTCGGCAGTTTCAACCTGCTGCGCCTGGCGGCTGAGGCCATGAGCAAGCAGCCTGCGCATAGCAGCGCCGAGCGCGGCGTCATTATCAACACCGCATCGGTTGCCGCCTTTGATGGCCAGATCGGCCAGTGTGCCTACACTGCTTCCAAGGCCGGCATTGTGGGTCTGACTCTACCCGCCGCACGCGAACTGGCCCGCTTCGGTATACGCGTCATGACCATCGCCCCAGGTATCTTCAAGACCCCCATGATGGCCAGCCTGCCGCAGGAAGTACAGGACAGCCTGGGCGCTGGCGTACCCTTCCCCTCACGCATGGGTGAACCGGATGAATACGCCCAACTGGTGGCCGCCATCGTGACCAACCCCATGCTCAATGGCGAGGTGATACGGTTGGATGGCGCCCTGCGCATGCAGCCCAAGTAAGTACACACCCAAGCAAAACGCCCCGCTAGCGGGGCGTTTTGTATTGTCCAGCCGGCTTGATCAGGCCGAAAAAGACGAGCCGCAACCACAGGTGGACGAGGCATTCGGGTTCTTGATGGTGAACTGCGAACCTTCAATGCTTTCCACATAGTCGATCTCGGCGCCAACCAGATACTGGTAGCTCATCGGATCTATCAACAGCGTCACGCCATTCTTGGTGTAGGCCGAGTCGTCCTCATTGGCGATCTCGTCAAAAGTGAAGCCGTACTGGAAGCCCGAGCAACCGCCGCCTGTTACAAACACGCGCAGCTTCAGGTCAGGGTTGCCTTCTTCGGCAATCAGGTCGGCCACCTTGGCGGCAGCGTTGTCGGTAAAGACAAAGGGGGTGGCAATCTCTGCGGGTGCATTCATGGTGGTACTCCAGACGATTCAATTATTTAGCCGCGATTATCCGCGCTTCTGGCCCGCTTGTTAACCCTTGCTGCATCATGGTCTTAACCGCGTTGCCGTCATGCAGGCTCCCTACCGCCAGGGCGCCGCCAGAAACGCCATCTCCTATCGACACCCGACACCGGCACATAAGCCGCATCGCCCATCAAGTATAGGTACGGGCAGGCGGCTCGAAAGCCAGGTTGTCGCAGCAGGCAATCGCTGCCCACCTTGGTGGCATGGACAGTGACATTTCCGGGAGCACGGGCAAGCGTGCTCTCAACACACCCCTTTAGATGGGGTCAATCCATCACAGTTTCAACTGGCGAAGACAGCATGGCTACCGGCTGGTCCTTGCCTGCCAGATGTATCAACTGGCCGGACACTACCGCACCTGGGTGCATTTCCAGTGTCTGGTAGTAGACATCGCCCACCACACGGCACTTGGATTGCAGCTCAAGATAGTGGGCGGCATAGATAGGCCCCTCTACCGTGCCGTTGAGCACCAGATGGCCCACCCGCACCGTACCCTTGACCCTGGCCTTCTCGCTCACCACCAGGGTGCTTTGCTTGTCGTTGGCCGCAGCGGTCACATCACCGTGCACTTCGCCATCTACCCGCAAGCCACCGGAGAATGTCATATTGCCGTCGATACGGGTCTCCAGGCCTATCAGGCTGTCGATACGGTTGGTGGCTTTCTGCTTGTTGTTACCGAACACGGCTCTATCCTTTCACATCATAGCTGCGAGAGAGTTTGACGCGGCTGTCACCCACCGCGTACACACGCATTTCCACCTGCTTGAGCTTGGTATCGACCCCGAGGTCGGTTTCCTTCTCCAGCCGGGTAAAGCGCGAAACATTCAATGGTATACGGCGTTCAGGCCAGGTCATGGTAACGCGCCGGCCGGCGCGCTCCACCACCAGTTGAAAATCCACCTCACCCTTGAAGGGCTCCTGGCTGGACTGGCCCTGTACCAAGATGGCCCGCAGGCGGTACTGGCCCGGTGTCAGCGCCTCTACCCTGAGCTGATCTATGGCCAGCGCCGGGGCGCGGTCTGTCTTGGTCAACAGCGATTCGTAGAAAGCGATCTGCTCACGCAGCCCGCTATTGTCATTCTGCAACTGGCCCAACTGGCGCGACAAGGTTTCGCGCGTCGCCATTTCCAACCGCAGTTGCTGCTCCAGCGTCATCAGCTTTTGCCGGTTGGCCTGCAGCTCAGCCTGCAAGCGGCCGCTTTGCTGCGATGCGCCCTGCACCGCCAGCAAGGCACTGGGGTCGCGGCGCCCCTCCTGCTCGCCATAGCGATACACAGCTATACCCATGCCCGCCAACATGCCGACCAGCACAATAGCCAGGCCGAACTGGGCATACCAGGGCAAATGCCGCTTGACGGCCAGTTTAGCGGTAGCCAGGTGGTTACCGCGACGTTTCCAGCGCCCTATCATGGCAGGGCCTAGGGTAGCAACGGGATAACATCAAGACCCTGACCTTCGGGCAAACCGAACATCAGGTTCATATTCTGTACTGCCTGGCCGGCAGCTCCCTTGACCAGGTTGTCGATCACCGACAACACGACGACCGTATCGCCCCCCTGGGGACGGTAGACCGCCATGCGGCAGGTGTTGGCACCGCGCACCGAGCGGGTTTCCGGCGTACTGCCGGCCGGCATCACATCGACAAAACGCTCGCCAGCATAGCGCTGCTGGTACAGCGCCTGCACATCGATATCGCGGGTCAGGCGTGCGTACAGGGTGGCATGTATGCCCCGTATCATGGGCGTCAGGTGGGGTACGAAAGTCAGGCCCACCGGGCCGCCTGCGGCACGCGCCAAGCCCTGCTTGATCTCAGGCAGATGGCGATGGCCGCCCACGCCATAGGCCTTGAAGTTATCGCCGGCCTCGCACATCAGCGTGTGCACCTCGGCCTTGCGGCCCGCGCCGGAAACACCCGACTTGCTGTCGGCAATCAGGCTGGTCACATCCACCGCGCCCGCTTCGATCAAAGGCAGGAACCCCAGTTGCACCGCCGTGGGATAGCAACCCGGATTGGCCACCAGGCGCGCCTGGCGTATCTGCTCGCGGTTGATCTCGGGCAGGCCGTAAACGGCCTCATTCACCAAGGCTGGCGACGCATGGCTCATGCCATACCATTTTTCCCACTCAGCCACGTCCTTGATGCGGAAATCCGCGGCCAGATCGATGACTTTGACGCCAGCAGCCAGCAAGGCCTCTGCCTCCCCCATGGCGATGCCGTTGGGCGTCGCAAAGAAGACCACATCGCACTGGTCCAGGCTGGCATCGGCAGGTGTGGAGAAAGCGATATCGACATGACCGCGCAGGCTGGGATACATCTCGGCCACCGGCATGCCGGCTTCCTTGCGCGATGTGATCGCCTGCAACTGCACACCGTCATGACGAGCCAACAGCCGCATCAACTCTACGCCGGTGTAACCCGTCCCACCCACTATGCCCACTTTGATCATGCTTGTATCCAATGCCACTTAGAAACCAGGGAAGCGCGATCATACAACGATTCCGCAATATGCCGGATAGATACGATAGCCAAAGAAAAAGCCGCCAGTGAACCTGGCGGCTTTTTCCCGGCTCTCGCCGGCGTACTCGAACGAATCTTCGCGTCGAATCGCGTACAGCTTAGCGCTTCGAGAACTGCTTGGCGCGGCGGGCCTTACGCAGACCGACCTTCTTACGTTCAACTTCACGTGCATCACGGGTCACCAGACCAGCCTTCGACAGCGTGGGCTTCAGCGCAGCGTCGAATTCGATCAGGGCGCGGGTGATGCCATGGCGCAGGGCGCCGGCTTGGCCGGTTTCGCCACCACCAACAACGTTCACCAGGATGTCGAAAGCTTCCAGGTTCTCGGTCAGCACCAGCGGCTGACGAACGACCATGCGGCCGGTCTCGCGCGAGAAATACTGATCCAGCGGCTTGCCGTTGACGACGATCTTGCCGGTGCCCTTGGCCAGGAACACGCGAGCAACCGAGCTCTTGCGACGGCCAGTGCCGTAGTAGTACTTACCAACCATTTTGTCAGTCCTTGTATCTGATTAAGTTAGATCTCGAGGACTTTAGGCTGTTGCGCAACGTGCGGGTGCTCTGCGCTAGCGTAGACCTTGAGCTTCTTGATCATGGCGTAGCCGAGCGGACCCTTGGGCAGCATGCCCTTCACGGCCTTCTCGAGCACGCGCTCGGGGAAACGTTCCTGCATTTCGGTGAAGGAACGCTCGTAAATGCCGCCCGGGTAGCCCGAGTGACGGAAATAGGTTTTCTGCTGTGCCTTGTCGCCGGTCACGCGCAGTTTGCCAGCGTTGACGACGACAATGAAGTCACCGGTATCAACGTGGGGGGTGTAGATGGCTTTGTGCTTGCCACGCAGGCGGTGAGCGATTTCAGCGGCGAGACGACCGAGTACTTTGTCGGTGGCGTCGACCACGAACCAGTCACGCTGTACCTCATGCGGCTTGGCGGAGAAGGTTTTCATACGGCTCTTCCAGATTCGTTCGATTTACGGAAAGTCGCGCATTCTATGTGATAAAACAAAGCGCTGTCAAACCGAACACAGATGATAGTTGGGGCCTGCGCCACACATTGCAGCCACGCCCGGCGAAACGCGGCTGATAGCTTGATATACAGGCTCTTGCCGCCATCTACTGCCATTCCCACCCGGTGCCTGCCCGAGCCGTATATGTTACCAGCAGGGGCAAAAAAAAGCGCAAGCCAGTTGGGCTTGCGCGCTAATTCCACCAAAGAAGGAGGATGGAGGAGACAACATCAAAGCACACACATTGCGTGTACAGCCTCAATGCAGATCGAATACTACGCGAAGCTTACTTTTTACGCAAGTCGTTTTTTGTGCGGTGCGCCAAAAATCCAGCAATTAGAAATAAAGTTACAAAGAAAAATTAGAGGAAATGCACTAATTCCGCACTTTTGCTACGCTTCTGTAACTCCAAAGGCAGCAACACCCCTGGTCTGCTTGCGCATCGCGTCAAAAAGACCCCAACCTAGCGCTAACAAGGAACAGTCCATGCAAGCCCGCATCAAGTGGATAGAGAACGTCAGCTTTCTGGCACAAAGCGAATCAGGCCATTCTGTGTTGATGGATGGCGCCCCTGCCGCTGGCGGCAAGAACCTGGGCTTTCGACCTATGGAGATGGTGCTGATGGGCACGGGCGGCTGTACAGCCTTCGACGTGATCACCATCCTGAAGAAAAGCCGGGCCGATGTGGTGGATTGCGAGGTGGAACTACAGGCAGAGCGGGCAGACACCGAGCCCAAGGTCTTCACCCGCATCCATATGCACTTCATCGTCAAGGGCCGCGCCCTCAAGGCAGACCAAGTCAAGCGCGCCATTGACCTGTCAGCCGAGAAATATTGCTCTGCCTCCATCATGCTGGGCAAGACCGCCGAGATCACCCACGACTTCGAGATAGTCGAAGTCTAGTGCCCACCTTGGGTGGGCGCCTCCTCGGTCCGCTTGGGCAGAACCAGCAGCAGGCGGGCCGGTGACCGATACAAGGCATGCCAGGCCAGTACCAGACCCATGGCGGCAATTACGTAGATAGCACCACGCAAGCCCAGCGCGGTGGCCAGCATCCCGCCGGCCAATGCGCCCAGGGGCGCAGGCGCTACCGTGACAAAGCGCATGGTGGCGATCATCCGCCCCAACAGGGCATCTGGTGTCACGGCGGCGCGGGCAGCCAGGTAGTTGATCGAAAACAAGGTCGCACCAAAGGCAAACAGCGCTTGGCACAGGCTGAACCACAGCATGGCTGGCCCCCGGCCTTGCACGATCAGTGCGAAACCCAGCCAGGCCAGCGCGGTGGCGGCAAAGCCCATGCCTACCGTCGGGCCTATGCCAAAACGCCTGCCCAGCCTGGCCGCCAACAAGGCGGCCGACAAACTCCCCAGGCCACCCAGCATATAGCTGACACCCATATCGCCGGCATCCAACCCCAGATTGCGGGTGGCAAACAGCACCAGCACGGCACCCAGCATATGGTTCAGCAACTGCCACAAAGTTGTCTGTATGGCAAAGGCGCGCAGCACCGGCGTATGCCGGACCAGATCGATACCCGCCTTGATCTCCTGCCACACCGACGTATTACCTGCCGACACCGGCGCCTGTTCAGGCGTCTTGACCGACCTTAGTACCAGGGCAGAGATGACAAAACTGCCGGCCGTAAACAGGATGGCGAACGGTGCTGTCAGCCACTGTATCAACAGGCCCGCCAAGCCCGGTGCCGTCAGCTGCGCCGTCGACGATGTCGCGGTGAACTTGCTGTGCGCCTCCACCAGCCTGTCCTTGCCAACCAGCATGGCCACATAGCTTTGGTGTGCCGACCCTCCTATCACCTCAGCCGTCATGCAGAGAAAGCCCACCACCCACAGTACCGGCATGGAAAGCCAGCCACCCCAGGCCGCCAGCGGCACAATCAGCAAGGCCAGCGCACACAGGGCATCGCGCCCCAGCATCAGCGGCATCCGACGCACCCGGTCTATCAACACCCCGCCGTGCAGGCTGAATAAGGCAAACGGCAGCACCTCGATGGCCATCAACACCCCCATCTCCATGGGTGTGGCATGCAACAGCACGGCGGCGGTCAGCGGCAAAGCCAGCCGGGATATATAGGAACCAAAGTCCGAGATACCCTGAGCCAGCCATAGCCGCACAAAATCGCGATGCCGCCATAGTCCGTCAAAACGAAGGGGGAATATCATAAAAATCTTATTTTTATCGCCAAGATGACCCACGGGGCTGTTGCCTACCTGGCATGTCTATTCATTCAGCCGGTGTTGAGACCGGGTCGATCGCGGAAACCGACGGGGGATTCAGACCCGATAGGACAGGCTGGTCATCACCCGAGACATAGCCCGCATGGCCGCCTTGGCCGGTGGAGGCAGCTCAGCCGCACCCAGCGCCACCGCCATCTCGGCGTGCGCCGTCTCGTCGGCATGCATCTGGCTGACTATGGCACGGCTGCGCTCATCAGCCTGGGGCAGACTACCCAGGTGGCTGGCCAGATGCTCACCAACCTGGCGCTCTGTTTCAGCCAGAAAACCCAGGTTCCAGCGATCACCCACCAGCCCGGCCGCCACACCCATGGCCAAGGAGCCGGCATACCACAGCGGGTTCAGCACACTCTGGCGGCCACCCAACTCTGCGATACGCTGCTCGGTCCACGCCAGGTGCTCCACCTCCTCGTGGGCGGCCTGGCGTAATGCCTCGCGGGCCTTGGGGTCGCGCGCAGTGAGTGCCTGGCCCTGGTAGAGCGCCTGTGCGCAGACCTCGCCACAATGATTGACGCGCATCAGGCCTGCGGCATGACGCTTGTCCTCTGCGCTCAGCTGGGCTTCGGCAATCTTCGCATCAGGATGCGGACGCAGACTGGCCGCCGGTGCGAACACGGTGCGCAGGGCGCGATCGAATTCGGTAATCAGCTTGTCCATGGTCTACTCCCGCTAATGGCTTAAGGTGGGCAATTCTAGGGCCTGGCATGATTTATTTCATCATTGTCGTGATCCCCGCACGCCTCCCTGCCAGCACCCGCATCGGCATAACCGGCCTTGCCTTGTCGCGACGGCTAGCGCAGCCCGCCACCTGCTGAGAGCGGCCGGCTGGGTGTGCTACCATTCTGGACTACACTCGCAGTGCACTGGGCTTGCCCGGCCGCTGCCATCACCTCACCCTTCTTCCGAGATACCGTATCCATGAAGAAACTACTGCTCGCTTTCGCGCTTGTATTGGCTGCTCCCGCCGCCTTGGCGGCCAACCCGCTAGTGCGCTTCACCACCAACCAAGGTGATATCGATGTGGAGCTGTTCCAGGATAAGGCCCCCAAATCGGTGGCCAATTTCCTGGCCTACGTCAAGAAAGGCCATTACAACGGCACGATCTTCCATCGCGTGATTCCTGGCTTCGTGGTCCAGGGCGGCGGTTTCACCCCAGACATGCGTGAAAAGCCTACCGGCAAGCCTATCGAGAACGAAGCCAAGAACGGCCTCTCCAATGCCATCGGCACGCTAGCCATGGCACGTACCATGGACCCGCACTCGGCCAGCGCCCAGTTCTATGTCAACGTCGGTGAGAACGTCCAGCTCGACTACCGCGAAGAATCACCACGTGGATGGGGCTATGCCGTGTTCGGCAAGGTGATCAGCGGCATGGATGTCGTCGAAAAGATTGCTGCCGAGCCGACCAGCATGACCAACGGCATGCGCGATGTGCCGGTCAAACCCATCATCATTAAGTCTGCCAAGCAGATACCCGATACCCGTATCGCCAAACCGGCTCCAGCAGTGCCCCAGGCACCCGCGCCCGCAGCCGACCCGGCCAAGCAGTAAACACTCCTGAAAGGACACCGCCATGCGCGTCAATCTGCACACCAACCACGGCCTCATTGGCATCGAACTCGATGAAGCCAAGGCCCCCAAGACCGTTGCCAACTTCGTCGAGTACGTGAAGTCCGGCCACTATGACGGCACCATCTTCCACCGCGTCATCAATGACTTCATGATACAGGGCGGTGGTTTCGAGGCTGGCCTGAAGCAAAAGCCCACGCGCGAGCAAATCGAGAACGAGGCCGCCAATGGCCTGAAGAACGACAAGTACACCGTGGCCATGGCCCGTACGCCCGATCCGCACTCGGCCAGCGCCCAGTTCTTCATCAACGTCAGCAATAACAACTTCCTCAACTACACCTCGCCCACCGCGCAAGGCTTCGGCTACTGCGTGTTCGGCAAAGTGGTGGAAGGTGCCGATGTGGTTGACGCCATCAAGGCGGTCAAGACCGGCAACAAGAGCATGTACCAGGATGTGCCCGTCGAAGACGTGGTCATCGAAAAGGCCGAGCTGGCCTGATACGGCCGGCCCTTTCTGCCAGAATACGGCGCGGATGCTTCCGCGCCGTTTTACGTTGCCCGCCCGAATGAATCCTCTACCCTTGCTGTTTGCCTCTGATCTGCACCTGTCCGATAGCGACCCGGCTACCGAAGCCGCCTTCATGGCCTTTCTGGCGGGCCCGGCGCGACAGGCGCAAGCGCTTTACCTGCTGGGGGATATCTTCGAGTACTGGGCCGGCGACGACGACGACGACCCCCTCAACCAGCGCGTCGCCGCCGCCCTGCATGCCTTGAGCCAAACCGGGGTGGCCGTTCATCTCATGCATGGCAACCGAGATTTCCTGCTGGGCGAACAATACGCCAAGGTGGCCGGTGCGACCTTGCTGGCCGACCCCACGCTGATTACGGCATTTGGGCGACCCTGGTTGCTCAGCCACGGCGATGCCCTGTGCACCGATGACCTGCCCTACCAGCAGTTCCGCGCCTTGGTTCGTCAACCTGCCTGGCAAGCCGCCTTCCTGGCCCGCACGCTGGCCGAGCGCAAGGCCGAGATCAGCCGCATACGGGCTGCCAGCCAGTTGGCCAAGCAGCAAAAGGCCAGCGACATCATGGATGTGAACACCTTCGCCGTTGCGGCCCTGCTGGCCAAGTACCCAGGCGCCCATCTGTTGCATGGCCATACCCACCGTCCAGCCCGGCACCAGCATGAGGTGCAGCACGGCCTTCGGCAACGCTGGGTGTTGCCAGATTGGTACGCTGGCAAAGGGGGCTATCTGCGGCTCGATATAGCCGGCCCAACCTTGGTCGGCATCAATCAGGACGCGACCTGGGCCTGATTACCAGCAATACCCTACTGCACACTCCATCTACTTAGCCGATTGACTTCCTGCTCAGGCGGCATAGACTCAGCACATTATTGCAGCGCAACATCTGTCCACAAGACTGAATTATCAGGATTTATCTCCCTATGAACGCGCCAACCGCTGCCTGGGCCCTACCCCGCCTGGAGCAACAATTCGAGTTTCTTAACGAAGGTGCCGACATTGCCAATCGCAATTTCGAACGCCTGCTGAGTACCCAGTTCGACGGTTGCCGGGACTGGATGCGTGCCATCAACGCCTCGCAAGAACCCGCGCAGCAACTGGAGCAGCACCTGGATCAAAGCCTGCACCTGAGCTGCGCCCTGTTCGTGGCACAGGTCTCGGCCCTGACCGACGCCATGCAGTTGGTAGAGCGCAACTGGGCCGAGCAACAGCGCGCCCTGCTGGTCAGCCTGGGCACGCAACCCGAAGCCGTCAATGCCCCTTTGAAGAAGGCCGTCTGCGTCAGCAGCTGCGCTTTCGACTCCATGTCCAAGGCCACCCGCCAGGTGGCCAACTTCGCCAGCAACCGGTTTGCCGCCGCTGCGGTCAGCGCCTTCCAGCAAGCGCGCGACAAGATGGCCGAGTCCAGCTGAGCACTACCCTGTGCGCAAACCGATCAAGCCACGGCATGCCGTGGCTTTTTCATGGCCTGACGTCACCCAAAAACAGTTAAGGCTTTGATTACACAGAACGGTGCGGGTATTCCCTATTGGTAGCCAGGCGCGTAGCGCTCTTAAATGAGAGCACTACGACAGTCAGGCTCCCCATGTCCGAGGCATTCCTCAGCGCATTGCGTCATACCCTCCCCGCCGAAGCGCTGGTTCTGGATGTTGAACGCCTGCGCGCATTCGAATGTGATGCCCTGTCGGCCTACCGCGCCTTGCCGCTGGCTGTCGCCCTGCCTGGCAGCGAAGAAGATGTCATTGCCGTACTGCAACTGGCCCACGCCCACCACATACCGGTAGTCGCCCGCGGTGCTGGCACCGGCCTGTCAGGCGGTGCCACGCCGACAGCTGGCTGCCTGCTGCTGGGCATGTCGCGCATGCGCCGTCTGCTCTACCTGGACCCCCTCGCCCGTTATGCCCGGGTACAGCCCGGCGTACGCAACCAGGCCATCTCCGAAGCTGCCGGTCCCTATGGCCTGTATTACGCACCCGACCCCTCCAGCCAGATTGCCTGCACTATCGGTGGCAATGTAGCGGAGAACGCTGGCGGCATTCATTGCCTCAAGTACGGCCTGACCGTACACAACCTGCTGGGGCTGCGTGCCGTCACCATGGAAGGCGAGTTGCTGGAGCTGGGTGGCACCCTGGATTGCAACGGCTACGACCTGCTCGCCTTGCTGACCGGCAGCGAAGGACTGTTGGCGGTGGTGACCGAGGTGACGGTCCGCCTGCTGCCGCGGCCGCAACTGGCCCGCGTCATTCTGGCCAGCTTTGCCGAGGTGAGCCAGGCCGCCGATGCCGTGGCCCAGCTGGTTGGCAGCGGCGCCACCCCCGCCGCGCTGGAAATGATGGACGGCGCCACAGTAAGGGCGGTGGAAGACTTTCTCCATGCCGGCTACCCCACCGATGCTGCCGCCCTCCTGCTGTGCGAGGCCGATGGCACGCCAGAAGAGGTAGAAGCAGATATCGTCCAGATGAGTCGCGTCCTACGCGCAGCAGGTGCCTGCGAGCTGCGGGTCTCGGGCTCAGAAGCCGAGCGGCAACAGCTCTGGGCTGGCCGCAAGGCCGCCTTCCCGGCAGCCGCCAAACTGGCGCCCGATTATTACTGCATGGATGGCAGCATTCCCCGCGCCGCAGTCGGGCGGGTACTGGCCGGCATCGCGAGCTTGAGCACGCGATATGGGCTGGCCTGCATCAATGTTTTCCATGCCGGCGATGGCAATCTCCACCCCTTGATCCTGTTCGATGCCAATCGAGCCGGCGAATTGGCCAAGGCCGAACAGTTCGGCACCGATATTGCCGCCCTGTGTGTGGGCGAAGGCGGGACCATCACGGGCGAGCACGGTGTCGGCATCGAGAAGCTGGACGGCATGTGCGCCCAGTTCAACGCCGCCGAACTAGGTCAATTCAGCGCCATCAAGGCGGCCTTCGATCCCCAGGGCTTGCTCAACCCCGGCAAGCTGATCCCCACGCTGCATCGCTGTGCCGAGTATGGCCGCATGCATGTGCACAAGGGCCAGCTCCCCCACCCCGAACTCCCTCGCTTCTGATGCTGACCGATCTGCAGGCGCAACTGCGCCAAGCCCACGCCATGTCCTTACCCGTGCGCATAGTCGGTGCCGGTAGCAAACAGGGCTGGCATGCCCCCCAGCAAGGTGAGGCTCTCCATGTGGGCAGCCATGTCGGCATTATCGACTACGCGCCGGCAGAGCGGGTCATCAGCGCCCGCGCTGGCACACGGCTGGCCGAGATACAGGCCGTACTGGCAAGCCAGGGACAGATGCTGGCCGCCGAGCCGCCGGACTTCGGTGGCCATGCCACCTTGGGCGGTGCACTGGCCACCGGCTGGAGCGGCCCACGCCGGCCCTGGGCCGGTGCCATGCGCGACCAGTTGCTGGGGGTGGAGATACTCAATGGTCAGGGTGAGTTGCTGCGCTTTGGCGGGCGGGTCATGAAAAACGTCGCCGGCTTTGACCTGAGCCGCTTGATGGTAGGCGCCAACGGTACGCTAGGTCTCATCACCGAGGCCCATCTCAAGGTACTCCCCCTGCCCGAGGTGGAAACCGTGCGGGTGTTCGAGCTGCCGCAAGCCGACGCCATCGCCTTGGCCAATCGCCTCTGTGCTGCGCCCTGGCCGCTGTCCGGGGCAGCCTGGCAAGGCGGCCTGCTGCGGATACGGCTATCCGGCAATGCCGCCGCCGTGGCGACGGCACAGCAGCAACTGGGTGGCGAGCCGGACGTCGAACGCAATTGGTTTACCCGACTACAGGCCATGCAGCTGGATAGCTTTGCACCGCCCGGCGCCGAGCAAGGTCTTTGGCGCCTGTCATTACCGCAGACCTGCCCGCCACTGCTGGCGGACTACCCCCAGCTGATCGACTGGGCTGGCGGCCGCCGCTGGCTCAGCGCCCCCTTGGCAGCCGCCCAGACCATCAGCACCAGTGCCCGCAGTGCCGGGGGGCACGCGCTGCTGCAACGCAGCCAGGCTGGCTGGCCCGCAGCGCCACGCAATCCCTCCCTGCTGGCGCTGGAGGCGCGCATACGCCGCGCGCTCGACCCCCGCCAGATACTGAATCGCAGGCAGGGGGATTGATGCAGACCCAGCTCACCGCGCACTACGTCAGCACCGCAGAGGGGCAGGAAGCCGATGCCATCCTGCGGCGCTGCGTGCATTGCGGCTTTTGCCTGGCCACCTGCCCGACCTACCAACTGAGCGGCAACGAGCTGGACAGCCCACGCGGCCGCATCTACCTGATCAAGCAGTTGCTGGAAGGTCAGCCTGCCAGCCGCAGCACCCAGCAACATCTGGATCGCTGCCTGAGCTGTCGCGCCTGCGAAACCACCTGCCCATCGGGGGTGGCCTACCACCGGTTGGCCGACATAGGCCGGCATGCCCTGGAGGCACAGCTGGGGCGCCCCCTGCTGGAGGGCTTCAAGCGCAGCCTGCTCAAGCGGGTGTTGCGCAACCGCACCTTATTTGGCGGTCTGGTCATGCTGGGGCGCCTGAGTCGACCACTGCTGCCCAAGCGCTTGGCCAGCATTCCCCGGCTGGGCGACACCCGCCGTCCCCGCCCCCAGGCCGGCAGCCCCCGCTGGCTCATGCTGGAAGGGTGCGTACAGCCCGCGCTGGCACCCGCCATCAATGCCGCAGCGGCGCGGGTACTGGCAGCTTGCGGTATTGACCTGCAAGCACTATCAGGCTGCTGTGGGGCGCTGGCCTGGCATCTGAATGATGCCGCCGACGGCCTGGCCGACATGCGGCGTATGGTGGCCCAGGCAGACCATGCCCTGAGCCAGGGCGCAGCGGGCATCGTCTATACCGCCAGCGGCTGTGGCGCCAGTGTCGTGGAATATGGCCAGCTGTTGGCGGGCGATATGGCGCACGCCAAGGCCGCCGCACGGGTATCTGCCAACGCGCTGGATATCTCCGACCTGGTGTTACAGCATCTGGACCAGCTGCTACCGCAACTCCAGCCCCCCAGCGACCCCAGGTTGGTGTTCCACGCCCCTTGCAGCCTGCAGCATGGCCTGCGCAAGAAAACATCGCTGGAGGCCATGCTGGTGCGGCTGGGCTATGTCCTGCTGCCGATCGCCGATGCCCACCTGTGCTGCGGCTCTGCCGGCAGCTATTCAATATTGCAGGCAGATATCGCCAGCCAATTGCGCAGCGACAAGCTGGCCAAACTGCAAGCCGGCCAGCCCAGCCAGATAGCCACGGCCAATATCGGCTGCCAGACGCACCTGCAAGCCGCTACCCGCACACCCATACGGCACTGGATAGAGCTGATCGCCGAGCGACTGGCCTGATACGCCGTAGCTGACCGTCTGGAGGCCGCGGCTTGCCGCGCCCCCACCCCACCTATACAGTAAAAGCAACCTGATTCGACTTGCTGGCAAGGGCGCCAGCCGCCCGCCATGCTCATCCTCTCTCAACTCAGCCTCGAACGCGATGGCCGCCAAGTGCTGGAAAAAGTCAGTGCCACGGCCCCACTTGGCCAGCTGACTGCGCTGCTAGGCCCCAATGGCGCCGGCAAATCCAGCCTGCTGGCGGTAGCGGCTGGCGAACTGACCCCGACAGCCGGGAGCTGCGAGTTCGATGGACTACCGCTGTTCCGCACCCACGCCAGCACCCTGTCACGCCGTCGCGCCCTGCTGCCCCAGTCAAGTACGCTGGAGTTCGATTTCAGTGTCCGCGAAGTGGCAAGGCTGGGCAGTACGCCCTTCCCCGACATTCCCGTTGCCGAACTGGAAGGACTAATAGACAGCGTGCTGCGGCTTACCGATGCAGATGCCTTGGCAGAACGCCGCTATGTGCATCTGTCGGGCGGAGAGCGGCAACGGGTACAGCTTGCACGCGTCCTGGTGCAAGCCTGTGCCGCCGCCGCCCAAGGCCCTGCCTTGCTGTTGCTGGACGAGCCGACCGCCAGCCTGGATCCTCGCCACCAGCACATGCTGCTGGCCGGCCTGCATGAACTGGCACGCAAGCTGCCCCTGGCCGTGGTCGCCAGCCTGCATGATGTCAATCTGGCCCTGCATTACGCCGACCAGGCCTGGCTGCTGCAGGAAGGCCGCCTGATCACCGCCGGGCCGCCAGCACAAGCGCTGACTCCAGAGCGCCTCACCCAGGTCTTCCAGCTACCTGCCCAAGCCATGGCGGGGCACATCTGGTTCGGCCTGCCACCGGGGTAATCGGCCATGCCAAGGCATATCATCCCGCAGCTGGCTTCGTCGCGTTTTCGCGACGTAGCTGCGCATAGTCATGGGTGGAAAACCACAAATACGGCAGAAATTCGAAACAGGATTGCGCAGCGCAGCATAAGCAGTAAAAATCGTCTCGACCTCATCGGCCCCGATCATCTCGTCACGGCCGCCATCATGGTCCACGCCTGCGGCGCGGTGCGATCCACCAACACCGCCGGCGTTACGACTCCACGGCGTTGCAATGAAGCATGACCCGGCCGCCTACAGGCCTACAACCCATTCGACTGGTTTCAAACCATGAAGCTGATTGCCTCGCTCACCAGCCCTTTTGCTCGCAAGGTACGCATCGTCCTGCAGGAGAAACGCATCGAGTGCCCGCTGACGGTGGATATCCCCTGGGAAGCCAACACCCAGGTGCCCAACGTCAACCCGCTGGGCAAGGTGCCTGTGCTGGTGCTGGATGATGGCTCCAGCCTGTACGACTCACGGGTCATCGTGGACTACCTGGACCATGTATCGCCGGTGTCGCGGCTGATACCCAGCGATTACCGCCAGGCCATCCAGGTCAAGCGCTGGGAGGCGCTGGCAGATGGCATCTGCGATGCCGCCGCTGCCATCTTCCTGGAACGCAAGCGGCCTGCCCGGCAGCAGAGCGAAGACTGGATCAATCGCCAGCAGCTCAAGATGGAGCGAGGCCTGGCCGCCCTGTCGGAAGACCTGGGGGAGAGACCCTGGTGCAACGGCGAGAGCTACACGCTGGCGGATATTGCCGTAGGTGTCTGCCTGGGCTACCTGGACTTACGCTTTGCCGACATCACCTGGCGCGAGTCCTATGCCAACCTGGCCAGGCTGGCCGACAAGCTGGCCCAGCGGCCGGCTTTTGCCGACACGGTGCCGCCAGCCTGATGGAGGCTTGAAACTGCCATACCCATGACGGGCGTCAAGGCTTAGAATCCGCCTTGCACCCAACAGGGCCGTATCCAGCCGGATACGGCCTTGCGCTTTTCCTGGCGATGCGTCACAAGCGCGTCGTGATTGAATGACAAGCTGCGGCCATGGCCGCACCGGAGTACTCCCCGATGAAATTCCGCTTTCCCGTCGTCATCATCGACGAAGACTTCCGCGCCGAGAACTCCAGCGGCTTCGGCATCCGTGCATTGGCCAGCGCCATCGAAGCCGAGGGTTTCGAGGTCATGGGCGCCACCAGCTATGGCGACCTGACCGGCTTTGCCCAGCAGCAAAGCCGCGCCTCCTGCTTCATCCTGTCCATAGACGATGAGGAATTCATCGGCGGCGAAGGCGATGAGGAAACCGCCGCCATCAAGAACCTGCGTGCCTTCGTGGAAGAGATACGCTTCAAGAATGCCGACATCCCCATCTTCCTGTATGGCGAAACCCGCACCAGCCGGCACATCCCCAACGATGTCCTGCGGGAACTGCACGGTTTCATCCATATGTTCGAGGACACACCGGAGTTCGTGGCACGCAGCATCGTGCGCGAGGCCAAGACCTACCTAGACTCGCTGGCCCCACCATTCTTCCGCGCGCTGCTGCATTACGCCCAGGATGGCTCCTACAGCTGGCATTGTCCCGGTCACTCCGGCGGCGTGGCCTTCCTCAAGAGCCCGGTGGGACAGATGTTCCACCAGTTCTTCGGTGAAAACATGCTGCGCGCCGATGTCTGCAACTCGGTCGATGAGTTGGGCCAGTTGCTCGACCATACCGGCCCAGTCGCCGCCAGTGAGCGCAACGCCGCCCGTATCTTCGGCTCCGATCACCTGTTCTTCGTCACCAACGGCACCTCAACCTCCAACAAAATGGTCTGGCACGCCACAGTGGCACCGGGCGATATCGTGGTCGTGGATCGCAACTGCCACAAATCCATCCTCCACTCCATCATGATGTGCGGCGCCATCCCGGTATTCCTGATGCCGACCCGCAATCACTTCGGCATCATCGGCCCCATCCCGCTGTCCGAATTCCAGCCCGAGACCATACAGAAGAAGATCGAGGCCAACCCGTTTGCCCGCGAGGCGCTGGCCAAGCGCCCGGACAACAAGCCGCGCATCCTGACCATTACCCAATCCACCTACGATGGCGTGCTCTACAACGTCGAAATGATCAAGGATGTACTGGGCGAAACCATAGACACCCTGCACTTTGACGAGGCCTGGCTGCCCCACGCCGCCTTCCACGAGTTCTACCGCAATATGCACGCCATCGGCCGCGATCGCCCTCGCTCCAAAGACGCCATGGTGTTTGCCACCCAGTCCACCCACAAGCTGCTGGCAGGCCTGAGCCAAGCCTCGCAAATTCTGGTGCAGGAGTCCGAGACCCGCCAACTGGACAGGCATCGCTTCAATGAAGCCTATCTGATGCATACCTCCACCTCGCCGCAGTATTCCATCATCGCCAGCTGTGATGTGGCAGCCGCCATGATGGAAGCACCCGGCGGCACCGCCCTGGTCGAGGAATCCATCGCCGAGGCACTGGATTTCCGCCGCGCCATGCGCAAGGTCGATGCCGAATACGGCGAGAGCTGGTGGTTCAAGGTCTGGGGGCCGGAATACCTGGCAGATGAGGGCGTAGGCACCCGCGAGGACTGGATGCTGAAGGCTGACGAGCGCTGGCACGGCTTTGGCGCCCTGGCTGATGGCTTCAACATGCTCGATCCGATCAAGGCCACCATCATTACCCCCGGCCTGGATGTAGGTGGCGACTTTGCCGATGGCGGCATCCCGGCGGCCATCGTCACCAAGTATCTGTCCGAACACGGCGTGATCGTGGAGAAGACCGGCCTCTACAGCTTCTTCATCATGTTTACCATCGGTATTACCAAGGGCCGCTGGAACACCCTGGTCACCGCACTACAGCAGTTCAAGGACGATTACGACAAAAACCAGCCGCTCTGGCGTGCGCTGCCCGAGTTTGTGGGCAAACACCCCCGCTACGAGCGCGTGGGCCTGCGCGACCTGTGCCAGCAGATCCATGAGGTTTATCGCGATAACGATGTGGCACGCCTCACCACCGAGATGTACCTGAGCGATATGGTGCCAGCGCTCAAGCCTTCCAAGGCCTTCAGCAAGATGGCCCATCGCGAGATCGAGCGTGTATCGCTGGATGCACTGGAAGGCCGTATCACCGCCATCCTGCTGACACCCTACCCACCGGGCATCCCCTTGCTGATCCCCGGCGAACGCTTCAACAAGACCATTGTTGACTACCTACGTTTCGCCCGCGCCTTCAATGAGCGCTTCCCTGGCTTCGAGACCGACATCCATGGTCTGATCAAGGACGAGGCCAGCGGCGAGTACTATGTGGACTGCGTCATCGACGAGTAAGCCCGGAGCCTGGTACGCATAGGCATCAAGCACTGGCCAAAACAAACGCCGCATCCTGGGATGCGGCGTTTTTGCATGCTGCGCCAGGCAGGATAGTCACGGCGCTTTCGGCTGGGTCGCCTGCGACGAATCCGGCAGGAACAGCGGGCCCTTGTAGCCGCAGGCAGTCAACAAACAGGTGGCGGCAATCAGGCAGGACAAGAGGAGGCGCATGGCAGCAAGGGTAGGGGGTAAAATAGCCATACTAACAACGCAAACCGGGCAAGCCAATGAACGAGAGTGAATTTCTCAACGCCAGCGACCAGATATTCGACCGGATAGAAAACGGCCTGGACGACGGCGAGTTCGATGTGGATCTCAACCGCAATGGCAATGTGCTGGAGATCGAATTCGATGATGGCGCCAAGATTGTGGTCAACCGCCACGCAGCCAATCAGGAAATCTGGCTGGCGGCCCGTTCCGGTGGCTTTCATTACCGCTACCAGGATGGCAGTTGGCGCAGCACCCGCGATGAGGGCGAGCTGTTCGCCCAATTGGCCGACATGGTACTGGCCCACGCCGCACGCAGGCCGCAATTCTAGGTGCTGGACTGGTTAAATCCCCTGTCGGACAGCTACGGCCTGGCCGGCATCTTTCTATCAGCCCTGCTGTCGGCCACCTTGCTGCCCGGCAATTCCGAACTGGCGCTGTTGCTCTGGCTGCAAGCCAGGCCCGACACCGCCTGGAGCGCCCTGGCCGTGGCATCGCTGGGCAATACCCTAGGAAGCCTGACCAGCTTCTGGCTGGGCCTGCGGCTGGCCCATAGGGGCAGCGATGCATTGACCGCCAAATTGTCGCCTCGCGCCCTGTGCTGGCTGCAGCGCCATGGCAGCACCACCCTGTTGCTGGCCTGGCTACCCCTGGTAGGCGACGCACTATGCCTGGCCGCAGGCTGGCTACGCCTCCCCCCGCTGCTCAGCGCACTTTACATACTGCTGGGCAAGACACTGCGTTATCTGCTGATTGTTCTGCCCTTCGTATAAAACCCAGCCCAATGGGTTGTTCGCGATACCCGTATTGCTTAATAAATATAAGCCCACGGACTAGCCAAGCAGGCCGATGACAGCGCAAAACTGTTCAATTTTTAGGCAATTTCTTTAACTATGGGTGCCACAGCCTTATGTTGAGCGCAAATCCCGCAGACAGGATTTCCCCAATAGCCAGGTTTTGTGTTGCATTGCCGCAACCTAGGGATAATTCACAACATCGCCAACAAACCCATATAAATCAATACATTAAATGTTGCGCATCATCAAACAGCGATAAACCCATTCTGCCAGCCTTGATAGCACCGCATTGCTTACACAAGTGCGTGCCGCCTATCATTCGCCCGTAATGTATTCGCTTCGCAAGTAGCGAGCATCTTTTGCAACACCGTTTTTCCAACCTTGATAAGGAAGACGCAATGAACAAGAAATTCATCGCTCTGGCCGTTGCCGCTGCTGTGGCCGCCCCTGCAGCCCTGGCTGCCGACAACGAAGTGGTTCTGTATGGTCAAGTCAACCTGGGCCTGAACATCACCACCGCTGGTACCGACCAACTGAAGGTCTCCAACATCTCCTCGCGCATCGGCTTCAAGGGTCAAGAAGACCTGGGCGGCGGCATGAAGGCCTTCTTCAAGGTCGAGACCGGCATCGGCCCGGACAGCGCCCCCGCCAGCAGCTTCGGTTCGCGCGAAGCTTGGGTTGGCCTGAAGGGTGACTTCGGCAGCGTGGGTCTGGGTCGCGGTAAGACCCCTTACACCCTGGCCACCGAAGAACTGGATCCCTTCTACTTCAACGAGTCGCTGGGCCTGACCAACACTTCGATGAGCAACTACCGCGCCAACAACTCGCTCCGTTACGACGGCGAATTTGGCCCGATCAGCGTTGCTGTGAACAACAGCTTCGGTGAAGACAAGACTGCTGGCCAGAATGCCTCGAACGAAGTCAGCGCCTCGCTGAAGTTCTCCGGCGAAGGTTTTGCTGTGTTCGGCGCGCTGAACAACAACAAGCCCAGCGGCGTGAAGGCCAACAAGGCCTACATGATTGGCGCTTCGGCCAACATTGGCGATCTGAACCTGGGTGGTGCGGTGCAACACACCGACGACGCTGCTGGCAAGAATGATGATGTTCTGCTGCTGGTCGGCTACACCATGGGCAATGCTTCGGTCCAACTGGGCGGCATCGTTTATGACGAAGATCGCAACACCAAGGATCAAGTGACCGCTGGCTTCTACTACAGCCTGTCCAAGCGCACCACCATCCTGACCGAGTACACCAACAACTACGTTGGTACCAAGAGCGACAACAGCTTCATCGTTGGCTTGGCTCACTCGTTCTAAGCACTCGCGTGCTGGTATGAGCAAACAGGCAGCCTAGGCTGCCTGTTTTCATTTCTGCCGCCCTCACCCACGTCGCTTGACGCCAGAACACCGCCTGGCCTAGGGTGAACGCTTAACCACCGAGGTAAAACCATGCTCAAGGAATTCAAGGAATTTGCCATGCGTGGCAATGTCGTCGACCTGGCCGTCGGCGTCATTATCGGCGGCGCCTTTGGCAAGATCGTCGATTCGCTGGTCAAAGACGTGATCATGCCCCCTATAGGCTATGTGCTGGGCAATGTCGACTTCTCCAACCTGTTCATCCTGCTGAAAGAGGGCACCAAGGCAGCTGGTCCCTATGAGTCGCTCAAGGCCGCACAGGATGCCGGTGCAGTGACCATCAACCTGGGTGTCTTCTTCAACGCCGTCATCAGCTTCACCATTGTCGCCTTCGCTGTCTTCCTGCTGATACGCACCCTCAACAAGCTCAAGCGCGAAGCGGTACCCGCGCCTGCAGAGGCCAGCAGCAAGGAATGCAGCTACTGCTACAGCGCCATTCCACTCAAGGCCACACGCTGCCCCTGCTGCACCTCGCAACTGGGTTGATGTTGGATGGCAAGACAGTTGATCGTGCTGGGCGGCGGTGGCTTCTCCATGGAGCCATCCCCATTACTGGATCAGTACTTCCTAGCGGCCACCGGCAAGGCAACGCCGCGTATCTGCTTTCTGCCCACGGCCAGTGGCGATGCCGACAGCTACCAGCTGAAGTTCTATCACGCCCATGCTGGCTACCCCTGCGCCGCCAGCCACCTGTCCTTGTTCCAGCCCCATACGGCAGACCTGCAGGGCTTTCTGCTTGCGCAGGACGCCATTTTCGTCGGTGGCGGCAATACACTATCCATGCTGGCCTTATGGCGCACCTGGGGAGTGGATATCCTGCTACGGCGCGCCTATGAGCAAGGCACGGTCATAGGCGGGATCAGTGCCGGCATGATCTGCTGGTTCCAGCAAGGGCTGACAGACTCCATTCCCGGCCCGCTGACTGCGCTGCAAGGCCTGGGCTGGTTACCGGGTGGTGCATGCCCGCATTACGATGGTGAGGCCTTGCGCCGCCCCTCCCTGCAGGACAAGGTGGCCAGCGGCAGCATGCCCGCCAGTTGGGCGGCCGATGACGGCGCCGCGCTGCATTTTATTGACGAGCAATTTCACGCGGCCGTGTCATCACGCCCCTTGGCACGAGCATGGCATCTGGAGCGGGAAGCCGATGGCAGCCTGCAGGAGATCGCCCTGCCAACTCGCTACCTGGGGAGTGTGCAGCCATAGGCTGCGGCGTGCAGAAAACAGAAAAGCCAGCATTGAGCTGGCTTTTGCTGTATCTGTTGGCGCGCCCGCCTGGGATCGAACCAGGGACCTTCAGCTTCGGAAACTGACACTCTATCCAACTGAGCTACGGACGCACGCTGAGAGGCCGGCAAGAATAGCGGTTTTGGCGCCCAGCGTCCAGCCGGCAGCAGTGGGTACAGCGTATTTTTTCCCGCACTGATCTCCACTAGAGCGCAGGGCTCCTGTGGCATGCCGCCGACGATGCAGCGCCAGGATTGGTGAGCGGCCACAATCCCCGCTATAATCGCGGGGTTTTTCCCGTACTGGTTTAATACAGCGCATAAAAAAGGATGGCAGCATGAGCGAAGCGCACGCCGGAGAAAATTTCTCGGCAAAGTCCCTGATCATCATTGTCCTGCTGTCGATTGTCGGCCTGGTCTTGTTCCTGGTCCTGATCGCCAAGCTGGCCAACAGTGGCATGCAGGTTGATGCTGGCGGTCCGACCATGACCAACGAAGCGGTGATCGCACGCATACAGCCTGTCGGCGTCGCCAAACTGGACGAATCCGGCCCACCCGGCAGCCGTAACGGCAAAGCCGTATATGAGAATGTGTGCCTGTCCTGCCACGGTGCAGGTTTGGCTGGTGCCCCCAAGTTTGCCGATACCGCCGCCTGGGCGCCACGTATCGCCCAAGGTTTTGCCAAGCTGGTCGAGCATGCCAACAAGGGCCTGGGCGCCATGCCTGCCAAGGGCGGTGCGGCTGACCTGACCGACGACGAAGTAGCGCGTGCTGTTGCCTATATGGGCAATGCCGTTGGCGGCAAGTTCACTGAGCCTGCGATTGCCGGTGCAGGTGCCGTAGCTGCTGGCGGTAAGGTAGACCCCGCCACCAAGGGCAAGGAAATCTATGCCAGCGTCTGCATGGCTTGCCATGATGCAGGTGTTGCTGGCGCTCCCAAGCTCGGCGACAAGGCCGCCTGGGCGCCACGCTTGAAGGACGGCGTAGAAGCCGCCATCAAGATCGCGACTGCGGGCAAGGGTGCCATGCCCGCCAAGGGTGGCTATAGTGGTTCCGACGAGGAATTCCACGCGGCTGCCGAGTACCTGATCAACGCGTCCAAGTAAGCAAGGACGTTGTGCATAGAGCGGCGCACCTGCGGGTGCGCCGTTTTGCATTTTCCGCCCCGATACCTAACCGACTGTCGGCCAGGAATTTACTTAAAGAGACAGGCTCTAATGCCTGTCATGGGGGCAGTGATACAATCCGCCCCCGACTGCCCTAGCCGAGACCCTACCATGGCGCTGATGATTACCGATGAATGCATCAACTGCGATGTATGCGAGCCGGAATGCCCCAACCATGCCATTTCACAAGGGGCGGAGATCTATGAGATCAACCCTGACCTGTGCACGGAATGCGTAGGACACTTCAACGAGCCGCAGTGCCAGCAAGTCTGCCCGGTAGACTGCATCCCGCTGGACCCAGACCGCAAGGAAAGCCAGGAAGCGCTGCAGCAGAAGTACCTGCTGATCACCCAGGCCTGATGACACCAGGGTAGCGCCAGGGGGCATGCTGCCCCACCGAATGCTTGATACAGCCCCATAGGGGCTGTAATGCATTGATGGCCCAAGGTTTGCTTCCTGTATAGGAAAATACAGGAGGAAATCATGGTCAGTCCTATAGCAGGCCCCTCTGCCAGCCGACCACCTGCCGCTCTACCCGCGCAGCACCATGGCTTTGCCGGCGAGCTGGCTGGTCAACTCGCCACCCAGGCCAGCAGGCTGGGCAGCCTCAACCCGCCCGACCCAGCCCAAGCCGCCGCCGACCTGACGGCCACCCTGCCCGCCAAGCTGCGCCAGTACGGCATACGGGTACCGCCCGACCTACGGATGGAAGCCGGGGCTCAAGGCATATTGCTGCGCGATGACCCTCGTGCCGCGGCCTTCCACGCCATGCTGGCGGCCGAGCCCCAACTGGCCAATCAGATCAGCCAGGTACTGTCGGGTGCGGAAGTCACCCGTGCCGGCGCCTTTGCCGCCGCGGCCCAGCATTTCACGGACAACGCCAAGGATCCACGCCACGCCAAGGCCGTGGTCGAGCGCTACCGCCGCGATCACCCAGCTCCGCCCCTGTCGGTCAGCTACAACGGTTTCAAGGTCGAAACCGCCGAGCGTGGTCCGGAAGGCTGGCGCCCCGTCAAGACCGAAGCCGAGTTTGCCTGGGAACTGGCCGAGGCCGCCCAACGCTATGCCAAGGATGAAGAGACCCTGTTCAATAGCCTGATGGCGGCGGTCTCCAGCAAAGCTAGCACCTCCGCCACCGCCGCCGACCAAGCCAGTGAGGAGACCATGGATCCTGATAGCAGCAATCTGGTGCCCATCGAATCCAGTAGCGCGGCAACGCCATGAGCTTGCGGCAATGGTGTGAGCTGACCTAATGCAGCCACCCTATATCCACCCTGTTGCCAACTCGCCCGGCGCGGACAAGCACCAGCCCTACCCCCTGCTCAGTCGCGAACCCGCACCGGGATTTGAGGCCTGGCTAGGCCAGGCCATGGCCGCCCAGCCAGTTGCACCCGACCCAGACTTGCAGCATGGCCCCGCCGATTATGGGCTATGGGGAGTGTCACCCGATAGTGACGGGCGCCTGGACCTGGACGAGGTCGCTGCCAATCTACGTGCCACCCTGCCTGCACTGGCCGGCAACCTCGGCAAGGTTTGCCGCAATAGCGGCATAGGCCTACCGCCCCCGCTCCGCCTGCTGGCCGGCATTGCCACCCAGCCCAGCCTGCCTTTTGATCGGCGCGAGGCCGCCATACAACAATTGTTCGACGACTGGCCCGCACTGGCGCACCAGTACCGCCGCCTGGCTGCGGGCTTTGGCTTTATCCGCTGCAGCGACGCCCTGCGGGCCTATCAGCGCGTCATCGGGCGGCTGGGACCAGGCCGGCTTGCACATGGCCTGGCACCCCAGGGCGATGCCCATGCTACACCGCAGCTGGCCCTGGTTTTCGATGGCAACCGCATCTGGCCGGAAGAAGCGCTAGGTGAACGCTGGCGCCCCCTGGCCGGGCTGGAGCAACTGACACGTGAACTCCTTGAAGGGGCCAGCCCGGCCACCGTGCGTGAACCCCAGCGCCCGCTACACCAGGTACTGGACCCCGCCGACGCGCTGCTCCGGGCGGCCCGCCAACGCAGCTGACTGTTAGCGCCTGGCACGAACGCCAGTGATAGCCGGATGGCGACGGACAGCGCAGGCGCTGGACATCGGCGTAGCTTGAATCCCTGTGCCATCCCTCACACGCGCCTTGCATGAGCTTCAACTGTTCAACGAATTAAGTTCATGCCAAGTGCTAAGTCAGCGCGGCCTTGCCATGGGTTTGCTAGAATTGCGCCACTTTCCGCATAGCACCCAACTGGATTCCTCATGGCCCAATATGTAATGTCCATGCTCCGCGTGAGCAAGGTCGTACCGCCCAAGCGGCAAATCATCAAGGACATCTCCCTCAGCTTCTTCCCTGGCGCCAAGATAGGCCTGTTGGGCCTGAACGGCTCGGGCAAGTCCACCGTGCTCAAGATCATGGCGGGCGCGGACAAGGAATTCGAGGGCGAAGTACAACACCTGCCCGGTATCAAGATCGGCTACCTAGCCCAGGAGCCGCTGCTGGACGCGACCAAGACCGTGCGCGAAGAAGTGGAATCCGGCATGGGTGAGATCTTCGAGGCCAAGCAAAGGCTGGAAGCTGTCTATGCCGCCTATGCCGAACCGGATGCCGACTTCGACAAGCTGGCCGAAGAGCAGGCCCGTTGCGAGGCCATACTCTCGACCGCCGGCCAGGATCTCGAAACCCAGATGGAGATCGCCGCCGACGCCCTGCGCCTGCCGCCCTGGGATGCCAATATCGACAAGCTGTCCGGCGGTGAGAAGCGTCGCGTCGCGCTGTGCAAGCTGCTGATGTCCAAGCCCGACATGCTGCTGCTGGACGAGCCGACCAACCACCTTGATGCTGAGTCGGTGGATTGGCTGGAGCAGTTCCTGGTGCGCTTCCCCGGTACCGTGGTGGCCGTTACCCATGATCGCTACTTCCTCGACAATGCTGCCGAGTGGATACTGGAGTTGGACCGTGGCCACGGTATTCCTTGGAAAGGCAACTACTCCAGCTGGCTGGAGCAGAAAGAAGCCCGCCTCAAGCAGGAAGAATCGCAGGAATCGGCCCGCCAGAAGGCCCTGAACAAAGAGCTGGAATGGGTACGGCAGAACCCCAAGGCGCGCCAGGCCAAGTCCAAGGCCCGTATCGCCCGCTTTGAAGAGCTGAACTCGCAGGAATACCAGAAGCGCAACGAAACCCAGGAAATCTTCATCCCCATCGCCGAACGCCTGGGCAATGAAGTAATTGAGTTCGAGAACGTCAGCAAGGCCTTCGGTGATCGCCTGCTGATCGATGACCTGAGCTTCAAGGTGCCGCCTGGTGCCATCGTCGGCATCATCGGCCCCAACGGCGCCGGTAAATCCACCCTGTTCCGCATGCTGGCAGGGCAAGAACAGCCCGATAGCGGCAGCGTGAAGATCGGCCCTACCGTGAAGATGGCCTACGTGGATCAGAGCCGTGGCGCCCTGGGCAACGACAAGACCGTATTCGATGAAGTAGCCGAAGGTCGCGACATCCTGCAGGTCGGCAAGTACGAAACCCCCAGCCGCGCCTATCTGGGCCGCTTCAACTTCAAGGGTGGTGATCAGCAAAAGATCGTCGGCAACCTGTCCGGCGGCGAACGTGGCCGCCTGCACCTGGCCAAGACCCTGATCGCTGGCGGCAATGTCCTGCTGCTCGATGAACCGTCCAACGACCTGGACGTGGAAACCCTGCGCGCACTGGAAGACGCCCTGCTGGAATTCGCCGGCTCGGTCATGGTGATCTCGCATGACCGCTGGTTCCTGGATCGTATTGCCACCCATATCCTGGCTTGCGAAGGCGATTCCAAGTGGACCTTCTTCGACGGCAACTATCAGGAATACGAAGCCGACAAGAAACGCCGACTGGGTGAGGAAGGTGCCAAGCCCAAGCGCATACGCTACAAGCCCATCAGCCGCTGATGTCGCCCCCCAGCTTAGCTGGGGGTGTGCATCAGAGCATCAGCTGCGCCACTTGCCCCCCCCGCAACCAGGGGCGCAGCCGAACACGGGCTCTAGGTCACCGCACAGCGCACATATTGCTAAGCTTGCGCTGCTCCATAGGCAAGGTGATAAGGTTATCCTGCAGATTGGCATAATGACGCTGCAGGTACGAGTGTGCAGCCGCCTCGTCAACCGTGATCTCAGTCCATAAGACCGAGCCTGTTTTACTGAATCTCATGCTCCCTGCGTAAACGACTTTTCCAGGTCTGACGAAGAGACTGTAGGCTAGATGTGTTGTACATCCTAAGTAGCTGGCTATTCTCTTGTTCTGTGCATCACGCTCCGAGAACGCATCAATCACGTAGTTGAAACTCGAATTGACCTCGACGATGGCAAAGCCATCCGTAGGAACGGGGGATGAATCCTTGAAGAGAAGTAGCGGCGTGGATTCGAAATGGTCGCCAAACCAGAACCCATCCGAAATACTCGGGCTGAAATGGTCCGGTTCGATACCGATCAGCACATAGGACTTCTCAGGGCTCAGTACCATCCCAGGCCGGATGGGTGTCGCACAGCCGCTGAGGAACAGTAGGCATAAACTGACTACGATCAGATACCTGACAAGACCCATGATACATTCCTTCTCTCATTCGAAAACAAGCGTGTCGCCATCACTCATGTGAGTGTAGAGCAGAAAAATATAACGTTGATTCGCCAGACTGCTGATGCCGAATTGGTAGTACCGCAAGCTCGTAGGAAAGACAATGAAGAGGGGGGACTCTAGCTAGGGAAACGACCCCAAGCTACGGCAGCTACTAAAGCATCTGGCCTCACCGCTGAACGGATCCACAAACCGAATCTCCCGCGCCAGCAGCTTGAGCGGCTGGCTGAAGTCATCGCCCTTGCCCTCGGTCAGCACCGGATACCAAGGATCATGCAGTATTGGTATGCCCAAGGCCGCCATATGTGCCCGCAGCTGGTGCTTCTTGCCGGTATGGGGCTCTAGCCGGTAGTGGCCCAGTTCACCCAGGCGCCCGATCAGGCTGATGCGGGTTTCGCTGTTGGCTTCGCCCTCCACCTCGCGCATGGCAAAGAAGCCCTCGCCCTCCTCCAGCCTGCTGCGATGCACCCTGGGCAGTGGCAGGTCGGGACGGAATGGCGCGATGGCCTCGTAGACCTTCTCCACCTGCCTGGCCTCAAACAACTTCTGATAGGCACCACGGCTGGGGGGATGCAGGCAGAACAGCATCACCCCGGCAGTTTCCCGGTCCAGCCGGTGTACCGGAGTCAGCTCAGGCAGGTCCAGCTTGTCGCGCAATCGGGTCAGCAGGGTTTCGCGCAGATGGCGGCCCGCCGGGATGGCTGACAGAAAATGTGGCTTGTCCACCACCAGCAGGCGCGCGTCGCGATGCAGTATCACCTCCTCGAAGGGGACAGGTGTCTCCGCAGGTACTTCACGGTAATACCAGATACGGCTGCCGGGCCGGTAGGCACTGCTACATGCCAGAGCCCTGCCCGCCTCATCCACCAGCTCACCTCGCTCCAGTCGACCGCGCAACACGGTTTCCGCCACATGCGGAAAACGCTGCACCAGAAAGCTGAGCAAGTCCGGCCAATGCCCGGCAGGCAGCCAGAGATAGCTGGGAGCGACACCATCGCGTAAGGGTAAAGGCGCTTTCAAGTAGTGCTTCCTCGCTGCAGAAGGCGGCAGTCTAACCGGCAAACCCAAATGCGCAAGTAGCCCGCAGCACGGCCAGGGCGGGTAAAATGCCCAGCCAAATCAGATTCATGCATTCCAGCAAGAGGACTTACCATGCCGATACTCGGCCTAGGGCTGCACGTCATCGTCGCCCTGTACTTTGGCATACATGCCATACGCAACCGTCAGAACATGTACTGGCTGATGATACTGTTCATGTTCCCCTTACTGGGCAGCATTGTGTACTTCTTCGCCATCTACCTGCCGGAACTCCGCTACAGCCGTGGTGGCCAGGTTGCCAAAAAAGTCATCAAGCAGCTGGTCGACCCCAACCGCGAGCTGCGAGAGGCCCGCCAGGCATTCGACCTGACACCCACACTGGACAAGCGCCTGCGGCTGGCAGCCGCCCTGATGGAGACGGCTGCCGTAGCCGAGGCATTGCAGCACTATCAGGAGGCCGCGCAAGGCCCCTTCGCCCGTGACCCTGCCGTGCTGGCAGGCCTGGCCCGCGCTCAGTTCGACAATGCACTGTATGCGCCGGCGGCCGCCAGCCTGCAAACCCTGTTCGAGGTTCAGCCCGACAGCCGCCGCCAACCAGCCCCAGCCTTGCTGCATGCGCGTACGCTGGCCGCACTGGGTCAGGAATCAGCACGCGATGCCTTTGAAGCCGCCCTGGTCGTGGCCAGCGACCCGGAACCCAAGTGCCGCTACGCAGATTGGCTGAGCGGCCATGACCATCCCGCCGATCAGGCGCGTGCCAGCCATCTCTATCAGGAAATCGTACTAGACAGCCGGCACTGGCACAGCCATGCCAAGTCGCTGAACAAGCAATGGCTGCAGCAAGCACAGGCCGCACTCAACCAAGGCAAGCGTTCATGACACAAGCCAACAACCTTGGTCACGGTATCACCCTGGAAGCCATGCTGAACGCGCTGGTCGCCCACTATGGCTGGGAGGAGCTGGGGCGCAGGATTGCCATACGCTGCTTTCTGGTCGATCCCAATATCAAGTCCAGCCTGACTTTTCTGCGTAGCACCCCCTGGGCGCGGGAGAAAGTCGAGACCCTGTACGCAAAGTACGCACGCAGCCAACCCAAGCCCACGGCATAGCGTCAGCTAAGCCAATAAAAACGGGGAGCGTTCAGCTCCCCGTTTTTATTGACGTACGAACCGCTGATCAGCTGTTCTGCTGTATACCCGCCACGACCCAGCCCTGACGGCCATCATTGTTGCGGCTGAGGTGCCAGGTTTCGTCGAAGCGCTCGGCAGCGCCGTCCTGGCTCTCACGAATCAGGCCATAAAAGCGCACGCTGGCGATATCGCGGCGACCTTCCTGGGCGTAATCGATCACATCGGCATTCACTTCCACCACGTCGGTGTGGTTGGCCGCACCCTTGCGTTCGCTGATCTGCATCTTGATCTCGGCGAACATCTCTGGCGAGGTGAATTCGCGGATATCGTCCAGATCGGCTGCATCGTAAGCGGCCTGCAGGCGAACGAAGTTCAGCTTGGCCACGCGGACGAAGGCTTCGCGATCAAAGTCGGCCGGCATACTGCTGCTGGGTGTCACGCTGGCGTATTGCTGCTGGCCCTGGAAAGCCAGTGGTGCCGGGATGGGTGCTGCAGCACCCGCTGCGGCAGCACCCGCTGCGCCGGCGAACTGTGCCGGTGCGGCCGTAGTGGGACGCATGCGTTGCATCAGGAAGCGGATGACAAAGAAGGCCACTGCAGCCAGCAACAGGATCATGGCAAAGTTGGCCATGCCTTCACCCATACCCAGGTGGGAGAACAGTGCCGCCAGGCCCAGGCCAGCTGCCAGGCCGGCAATCGGGCCCATCCAGTTGCGCTTGGGGGTGGTCGGCGCAGCTTGCTGTCCCTGGCCTTGGCGCTGGGGCGTTGCGTCCTTCTGTGGCGCCGTATTGCGCTGCATGCCGGACGAACGGCCGCCGCCAAAGCGCTTGGCCTCGGCTTCTGGTACCAGCATGGTAAAGCTCACAAAGAATGCGAACAGGGCTACCAATAGTGACTTCATTTCGCTGCAAACTCCTCGACTAGATTGAGTGGCCACGCCCAGTATGGCGGGAAGGAATGATACCCGTCCTCCTACCAAGATGGTGGCGCAATGCCATTTGGACAAGTCAGACTGGCCCCTGACCCGATAAGTTCAGCCCCGATCTAAATCTCCTGCAACGGTGCCGTGTTGATCACGACCGGCCTTGGTGCCAACTGCCCTTGTGCCTGCAAGGAAACGGCCAGGCTGTCTGTCCGCAGGGCCAGCGGCCCACCCAGCCACAAGGTGTGGTCCACATGGTCAGCCAGTTCTGCATCGGTGTTGGGGTGCACCAGCACCGGCAACCCCAGGCGGTTCAGCATCAACCAGGGCACCAGGCTGCCGAACAAGGCGTGTTCGAAGCCGATTTCATACTGCGCGCAAGGATGCGGCCCCACGGCCTGCTCAAACAAACGCCCCATATCCACCGCGAAACGCTGCGCCACCCGTTCACGCAGCAACAAGGCCTGCTCACGCGTGGCGGCGTCGTAATACACATGGGCGTGGTAGTGGAATATCGTTGTCAGTGCCTGCACAGGTGCGGACTTGAAGGTAGTGGACATGAGCGTATCACGATAACAAGGCTGCCCGATTGTCGCACGACAGCACGAGTCAAAATCAGGCAAACTGCCATCTCCCCACCCTGGCCCGCCCCCCATGCCCTTGACGCCCGACGAACGCAAGCTGCTGCAACAGCAGTGTCGCCACCATATCAACGGATTCCATAGCCCCAGCCCGGCCAAGCAGTTCCGCGCACTGGCAGACTGGTGCGAGGCCAACCAGGTAGAGCACGACAACTACGGCAGTGGCGAGCTGATCGAGCGCTTCGAGCGGAAGATTGCCGGCCTGCTGGGCAAGCCCGCTGCTGTCTTCATGCCCAGTGGCGTGATGGCCCAGTTGATCGCTGCCCAGATATGGGCAGAACAGGCCGGCCTGCCACGCATAGGCCTGCACCCAACCAGCCACCTGGCGCTACACGAGGAACAAGCCCATGCCGCCTTGCTACGGCTGCATGCCGTACCGGTAGGCGACCGCCTGCGCCCCATGACCGCAGCCGACCTGGCCGGCGTAAAGCAAGCACTGGCCTGCCTGCTGGTAGAGCTACCCATACGCGAGGCCGGCGGCCAGCTACCAGAGTGGGACGAATTGATGGCGCTGCAGGCACTCGCCCGGCAGCGGCAGCGGCAACTGCCACTGCATATGGATGGCGCCCGCCTGTGGGAAAGCCGCGCCTACTATGGCAAAAGCTATGCCGATATCGCAGCCGGCTTCGATTCGGTCTATGTCTCCACCTACAAGGGCTTGGGTGGTATAGCCGGCGCCGTACTGGCCGGCGATGAGAGCTTTGTGGCGCAGGCCCGGCTCTGGCAGCGCCGCATGGGTGGCACCCTGGTGCACCAGAGCCCCATGGTAGCCTCGGCCGCCATGCAGCTGGATGCACGGCTGGCCCTGATGGATGCCCTCTACCAACGGACATGCTCGTTGGCACACGGGCTGGCCGGCTTGCCTGGCCTGCGGGTGAACCCTGCCACGCCGCATACCAATATGCTGCATCTGTACTTTGATGCCGAACCCGAAGTCCTGCTGGACAGGCGCGATGCCATCGCCAAGGACAGCGGGATCTGGCTGCTCAACCACATGCGGCCCACCGACGTGCCGGGCTGGAGCTATACCGAGCTGTATGTGGGCGATCGCCTGCTGGATATCGACAATGCGACGCTGATCCCCCTGTTTGCCCAACTCGCACAAGGCTGAACCATGCAGCAAACCGCCCTGATTGCAGGTGCCACCGGCCTGATAGGCCGCCATCTGGCACAGCTGCTGGCACACGACCCGGCCTATGGCCAAGTGCACGCCCTGGTGCGCCGCCCCGCCGGGCTCGCCGAGGGCAAGCTAGCCGAAATACAGGTGGATTATGAACAATTGCATACCATCGCGCTGCCCCATATCGACACCGTGTTCTGCGCCCTGGGCACCACCATCAAGACCGCCGGCACGCAAGCCGCCTTCCGCCGGGTGGACCTGGATTATGTGCTGGCCATAGCCCAGCTGGCGCGCGAGCGGGGCGCCCAGCATTGCCTGGTGGTCAGCTCACTGGGGGCCAATGCCGGCTCACGGGTCTTCTACAACCGGGTGAAAGGGGAGATGGAAGCCGGCTTGCAAGCCTTGGGCTACGCCAGGCTCAGCCTGTTCCGTCCTTCGGTCCTGATAGGCGAGCGACCCGAGTTCCGCCTGGGCGAGCAGATTGCCGCCAGCCTGGGCGGCTTGCTACCTGCCCGCCTCAAGCCCATAGCCGGCGCGGATGTCGCATTGGCCATGCAAGCCTGTGCCAAGCAGCCAGGCACGGGTGTACGCATCATCGAATCAGCCGAGATACGGCAACTGGCACGACAGCAAGCGGGCTAGGCTGCCGCCATTTTCTCGACCAGCTTGGCGCTGGTAAGCCGCAGGCGATGGCTGACCAAGGCCGTCAGGCGCATCAGCAGCAAGGACCCCAGCTTGGGGTGCTCATCCAGCAGTTCCAGCAGGGATCGGCGGCTCAACACCGCAATCAAGGTATTGGTGGCGGCCACACAGCTGGCAAACCGTGGCTCGCCGTCTATCAAGGACATCTCACCTATCAACCGTCCTGGCATCACCATGGCAATCTGATGCTGGCTGCCGTCCTCGTGCGACTTCATCACACTCACGGCCCCGGACAGTATCAGCAGGGCAAAGTCGCTGCGCTCCCCTTCCTTCAGCAATCGCTTGCCGGCCGAGACCCGGTATATCTGCATATAGTCCGCCAGTATTTCGATGGCAGCGACATCAAAAATCTTCAGCAGGGTGGATTGCCCGAACTCATTGCGCAGTTCGGCCAGATACTCGTTGCCGGCCCCCGCCAATTCATAGTCATTGGCCGGGACGGTAGGCGATACGCGGTTCACCATGGCGTTGGTCTCCTTGAGGCAACACAGGCGCTTACAGGCGGTGGCCATGCGGCTTGTAGTCAGGCCGCAGATTCACTATAGCCATTGAAGGCCCCATCACCTCGAATGCCCCCGCCCAGCCCTGCAGCTGTGTTGTGGTGGCAACAACCGATGCGGCCATTCCGGAGTCTTGCACGCACCGCAACAGCGCTGCGCCGAGGTTCCTCACCCGCCCTAACGCTTGTGCCGGCCCGAGGCTATGCCATGACCCCTGAACTCGCCCATAAATACATGCACGACCTGCTGCGGGCCATGCTGACCAAGAACGCCTCCGACCTGTTCATCTCGGACGACTTTCCGCCCGCCATGAAGATCAACGGCAAGATGACCCCAGTCGGTGGCCAGAAGCTTACCGGCGTGCATAGCCGAGCCCTGGCCTACGCCATCATGAATGAGGCGCAGCGCAGCGAATTCGAGCGCGAGCAGGAATGCAACTTTGCCATTGCGCCGCCCGATATCGGCCGCTTCCGGGTCAATGTGTTCGTACAGCAGGAACAGGTGGGTATGGTGCTACGAACCATCACCACCAAGATACCGAACTTCGACGAGATGGGGCTGCCCCCCATACTCAAGGACGTGATGATGTCCAAGCGTGGCCTGATACTGCTGATAGGCGGTACCGGCTCGGGCAAGTCCACCACCCTGGCCGCCATGATCGACTACCGCAATGAGAACAGTTTCGGCCACATCATCACCATCGAGGATCCGGTCGAGTATGTGCACAAGGCCAAGAATTCCCTGATTACCCACCGCGAGGTAGGGCGTGATACCAAGGGCTGGTTCGCGGCGCTCAAGAACACCTTGCGACAAGCGCCTGATGTCATCCTGATCGGTGAGATACGCGACCGCGAAACCATGGAATACGCCATGGCCTTTGCCGAAACCGGCCACCTAGCCATGGGCACGCTGCATGCCAACTCGTCCAATCAGGCCATAGAGCGCATCATCAACTTCTTCCCGGAAGAAAGGCACCCGCAGCTTTACATGGATTTATCGCTGAACATGAAGGGCTTTGTGTCGCAGCGGCTGATTCCCACCCGCGATGGCAAGGGGCGGGTGGCGGCCATCGAGATCATGCTCAACACCCCCCTGGTGGCCGACCTGATCTTCAAGGGCGACGTAGGCGGCATCAAGGCCGTCATGGCCAAGTCCAAGGAGTTGGGCATGCAGACCTTCGACCAGGCCCTCTTCGATCTGTATGAGCATGGCAAGATCACCATGGAAGAAGCGCTGCGCAATGCCGACTCCGTCAACGAGCTACGGCTCAAGATCAAGCTGGAGAGCAAGGCCAACGACGGCGGCAAGGTCACCGATGGGCTGGACCACCTGAGCCTTGTGGCGGAGCAGGTGCCAGAGGATGACGATGGCCTGGCCGTCGTTTGAGTGCCTTGTTGGGCTTGCAGGCGGTACAGGATCGATACCCTGGCGTGCAGGCCCCCGGGAAACCCGGGGGCTAACCATATGGGCGATCTCAAGCAGCGGCACTCCCTTGATTGAGCCCCACCCCTACCCCCGCCCGCCGGCGGGGAACCTCGCTACGCTCGAGGGCGCCCGCGATGAACTCACCTGCGGTACAGGATCGATACCCTTGGCGCAGGCCCCCAGGAAACCCGGGGGCTACCCATACGGGCGATCTCAAGCAGCGGCACTCCCTTGATTGAGCCCCACCCCTACCCCCGCCCGCCGGCGGGGAACCTCGCTACGCTCGAGGGCGCCTGCGATGAACGCACCAGTGGTACAGGATCGATACCCTGGGGTGCAGGCCCCCGGGAACCCCGGGGGCTGACCGTGTATAGCTTGCTCAAGCAGCAGCACTCTCTTGATTGAGCCTCACCTATCCCCATTAGTACCCGTCTGTTAAGCCCGTTACAGCCCCAAGGTGTGACTGGCAACCCACGATTCAGCTGCAGGCACGGCATAGCGTTTATTCCTGGCGGAAACATAGGTAGGATTGCAGCACACCATTCCGCATAAGGACGCCCATGAAGCGCCGCCTCACCCTGATCGCTGCCCTGTTGATCGCTGGCAGCAGTGCCTACGCCGCCACACCGCCCGCCAACGCCGATCACAAGCTGCCACCCGGCATCGCCTGGCAACAGGGTGATGTCAGCGCCGCCTTTGCCCAGGCACGGGCTACCGGCAAGCCGCTGTTCCTGTACTGGGGTGCGGTATGGTGTCCGCCCTGCAATCAGGTCAAGGCCACCATCTTCAACCAGCAGGCCTTTATCGATCGCACCCGCCAGTTCATCCCGGTCTACCTTGATGGCGACCAGCCCGGCGCGCAAAAGCTGGGTGCGCAGTACAAGGTGCGCGGCTACCCCACCATGATACTGTTCAAGCCCGACGGCACCGAGATCACCCGCCTGCCAGGCGAGGTGGACTTCGAACGCTATCTGAATACCCTGGAAATGGCCCTGGGCAATGCACGGCCGGTCAAGCAGACACTGGCTGCCGCACTCAAGGGTAGCAAGCTGGGCAGTGATGACTGGAAGCTGCTGGCCGATTACTCCTGGGATACCGACCAGGCGCAACTGATCGCAGAAGACAAATTGCCCGCCACCTTGCTCAAGCTGGCGCAATCCGTCCCTGCCAGTGAAGGCCCCACTGCCGCCCGCCTGCAGCTCAAAGCCCTGGCAGCAGCCGCCAACGCCGACAAGGCCCCGCCTATCGACAAGGCTGCCGCGCTGCTGGCGCTGAACAAGGTATTGGCCGACCCCAAGCAGTCGCGCGCCAACTTTGATGTGCTGGTGAACTACGCAGGCGAGATCATTGAGCTGCTCACGGCAACCGGCACACCCGAGCAAGCCGCACTCCTGGCCAGTTGGAACAAATCGCTGCAAAGCCTGGCCGGCGATACCAGCCTGTCGGCCAATGACAAGCTAGGCGCCGTGACGGCCCAGGTTGCGTTGGCACGCCTGCTCAGCCCCAAGGGCAACCTGCCCGAGCCACTGCTGAGCGAGGTGAAGAAGCGCGTAGCCCAGGCCGATGCCAGCACCACCAATGGCTATGAGCGCCAGGCGGTCATCAACACGGCGGCCTATACCCTGAGCAGCGCCGGCCTGCTGGACGACTCGGACAAGCTGCTGAACGCCGAACTCAAACGTTCGCACTCACCCTATTACTTCATGCTCAGCCTGGCCAGCAATGCCAAGAAGCGTGGAGACAAGGCCACAGCGGTGGATTGGTATGAAAAGGCCTACAACGCCTCCGAAGGCCCCGCTACCCGTCTGCAATGGGGTGTCAGCTACGTCAGCGGCCTGGTTGAACTGGCCCCTCAGGACGAAGTGCGGATAGAAAAAGCCGCCACCAGTATTCTGGCTGAGGTAGCCGGCACCAAGAACGCATTCTATGAGCGCAACCGTCGCTCGCTGGAGAAACTGGTCGGTAAGATCCATGCCTGGAACAAGGATCAAGCCCACCAGGCCAGTGCCAAACGGGTATTGGCACAGCTGGAAGGGGTGTGCGGCAAACTGCCGGGCAAGGACCCGCAAAAAGCGGTCTGCCAGGGTCTGCTCAAACCTGCCAAGGCTTGATAGGCTACCCGGTTTGCCGGCTGCGCGGACAGCAGGCAAACCGGCCGTACCCCAAGAGCAACCCCTACTTGGCCGCCCATTGCCAGGGCGGCCTTTCCAGTTCATGCAGGCCACACACCTGGGTTTCGCCCAATGACTTCTCCAGGGCGATGGACTGACAGCCGGCCTGCCGCTCCAAGGTGGCGATCAGGCGACTGGCATGGGTGACCACAATGATCTGCGAATGCTTGGCCGCCTTGGCGATCAGACGTCCCAGCGCGGGCAGCAGGTCAGGATGCAGGCTGGATTCAGGCTCGTTGAGCACCAGCAGCTCCGGCGGTCTGGGTGTCAGCAGCGCCGCTACCCATAGCAGATAACGCAAGGTGCCATCCGATAGCTCAGCCATGCGCAAGGGCCGCAGCAGGCCATGCTGCTGCATGTTCAGCTCGAATCGGCTGTCGTGATTACCCACCGTGATGGTCGCGCCAGGAAAAGCATCCTCCACCGCTTGCGCCAGCCCTTCGGCATCGCCTATCTCCAATATGGTCTGCATGGCCGCAGCCAGATCACGACCGTCATCGCTCAGTACCGGGGTATGCGTCCCTATCTGCGGAATCCGCGCCGATGCCTCCGCATCGGTACGGAAATGGTCATAGAAGCGCCAGCCCCGCACCTGCTCCCGCAACTGCAGCATCTCCGGCGCATGGCGTGGATCAGCCAGTTGCATCAGCATGCTATCGAAGCTGGAGAGTTGGGTACTGATGACCTGCCAGTTGCCGGACTCGTCCTTGGACCTGACCAAGGCCCCCTGCCTGTCTACCCACTGCGACGCCCGCCGCAGAAACGGCCCGGTCCAGATCTGCTCGCTCTTGATTTCAGGGTCCAGCCTGAAGGCGGTCTCGCGCGGTATGGGCAGGCCCAGCTCTATCAGATAGCCCAGGCTCTCTCCGGCAAAGCCCAACCGCAGCCGGACAGGATCCTTGCGCGCCGTCCCCTCTATGGCCTGATCCCCCTGCCGCATGGCACGGGTAATGGTCTCTGGCCCAGCCCACAAGGTCGATTGCAATCCACCTTCCCGCGCCAGTGCCGGTATCACACGCCCCTGTGCCGTTTCGGCTAGCAAACGCAGGGCACGATAGATGCTGGATTTACCGCTGCCATTGGCGCCGGTAATCACATTCAACGGCCCCAGCGGCAACACTAGGTTGCGCAGGGAGCGATAGTTGGAGATAGCTAGGGTAGTCAGCATGCAATGCGATAGGCAGAAATTGAAGGGGATGGTAGTGGATCGCGGCAATCATCGCCTAGTTCCATAGCACAGCAGCAATGCTCAACGCCGCATGCCTACC
>NZ_JBAMDD010000013.1:0-130591 GCF_036961565.1 Chitinimonas sp. JJ19 | reverse complement strand
ACCGAACAACAATATCTCACAAATTTCCTGAGTATTTTTTGAATCGTAACCTCCCCTTCCAGGAAGTGGTGCGATAAGCCCAGCAGAAAGCATCGAACGAATGAACTCGATGACGGCTTCGCGCCATGCACCGGGGCTGTCACCATACTGCCCACCATGCAAATTAGGCAACACTGCATTTGGCGTGAAATCGTCTAGTGCAGCCACAATTACTTGACTTTGAAAGGCGGCATCAAAATTGAGCATTTATTGTGCTGGCGGGGACGAGCGAACAGCCTCCTCACCCAATTCTACAAATGGCATAGTTTTGAATTTATGATTTCCATCACATCCTGTCCATCGTTACGACCCAATGCAAGATAGTTTATGCACGCCTCTTTTAGCACGCGAAAAAAATTCTTCGCTTACTATCACTTCACTATCGCCGATCCCAAACAGAACTCCATCAAAATGATCATTCAGATCATCACTAGTCACATCAGGGAAAGCACAATAATCATCATTAACAACGCAACCTGCTTTATTCACCAACAAGCACACCCCCCAGAAAAATGAATCTTGAGAGCAGAGGGAATTAAAAAATTCCAGCGCCTGCCAGCCATAATCTTTGCCGTGAGAGACCGAAGGAAAAACAGTATCTTCCATACCCTTCTACTTTGGATGGTAATTGGTAATAATCCCAGTCTTGGGGTCCGGGTTAATCCGGACAGCAGGGTCAGGCCTTGTTATTCGCACTGAAAGGTAGCTTGAAAAATGCAAAATACAAGACCTGACCCCTTGATTGGAATTAAAGCAATCTGGTAGATATCGAGCGACTAGAGCTGGCAAGCGATCGGGGCACCGAACAAGGCGGCAGCAGCCTTGATTTCTCGGTGAGATTTACTCGCTCTCTGTAAATTTTTTCTTTCCGCTGGCAACAAACCGCTCAAAAATCGCTTTACTTGCCTCGATGAGACTCCTTGCTGCAATCTCGCCAAACTCCGGATCCTGTTGCAACACTTCATCCATGGCCGCATTAAAATTCCCCAGTTCGTCCGCCCTCTTACTGAGTCGCAATGGACACAGAAAAAATCGATTATGCTGAGTTCGCTTCATCTCCCATCTTACGCCAAAAAACTCGCAACTTAAGATAGGCTCGATCATTCCATGAAAATTATCAGCATCATCTGGGTGGATGTGAAATGAAACAAAAAGCAACGAGTCCTTCTCTCCACCACTAGGTCCTGCACTAAACCACCCCCGCAAAGAAATATTTTTTAGCAAATCCATGAAGACTCCGGCAGCCCTAGACTTTGTACTGAACGTTAGAGACTCCATACTAGAATCCTCCTTTATTAAGCTGAGGGAGTGTTGGATTTGGCGGTTCCGGCGTATAAGTGCGCCAAGACACGCCACTAGGTGGCTGAAGCTGCTGGCGCTTCGCGAGCCGGCCTGGATATTCTGAACGGCGTTATAGACGAGCAGGCTTGTGGAGGGCTTTTAGGCTGCTCGGAACATAACTGCGTTACGAAGAGCAACCACGGACGGAGTCGTCTTTCTCGCTGGGTCAGCTGCCACATAGGCATCAATTGCCAATGCGAGATACTTCATGAATCCCTCGTAGCTCATGAAATACTCGGGGTGCTGTAGCCTGTAAGCGTCCTCATCAACGCTCGCTTTGAAACGTGCTCCCACGGGCCAGCCTGGATATGCCGCTTCATTGCCTTCATCGGCCACGTCGCGACGTTCCAACATCCACCCAGGGTCACCCTCAATACCGCCCAATTGGCTGCCATCAACGACAACTTCAACCAACTCGTCCAAGCGGTTATCCAAAAGTACAACGTTCAATGCGAACTTGACCGCAGCGTCTTCATCACGATGTGGTGCGAAGCCCCCAAAGGCTGTTTTGAAGTAATCGTGGTCACGGTAAAATGTCAAATCTTCGTAGTGCATATTTACCACCTAAATTCGGTGCACGTTGCCAAACCACAAACTCCCGCATTAGGTCGCAACAAATCGCGGAGGCTAGTAGATGAGTCTACGGCAGTTGAGTTCTGATACACTTTAGCGACAGCAGGGTCAAGGTCTTGTTATTTGCACTGAAAGGTATTTTGGAAAGTGCAAAATACAAGACCCCACCTTGTGCAGGAGTTAGTTTCCGCATAGTTGCGTCGCTCGGAACCCTTGCTAATAGTTCCTGCATGGAAGCACCTGACAAATTACTGAAATTGCCAGTATTAGGCGATACAAGACTTCTACGGAGATTCTCAATAGCCGTAGGCAATTGTGGACCGTCACCAGGCCCCATTATCCCGGATGGCTTGTTTGGAACAATAGGCTAGATAAAGTCAGCTCCCATTCGCATAGCGGAAAAAGCTATGTAAGCATCTGACGGGTCAGATCTTGAAGCTTCTTCCCCTGCAAGCCACGCATCTAGCTGATCATCAAACTTCGACACAACCCATTTTAAGTTGATTTTAAGCCGATCAGGAGTGCGCTTTAAAATATCCTCTCTAGCCCAATCGTCGGAAATACCCCAAAAAATCGCGTAGGGAGCTAGTACGTGTAGATCTTCTGGCACATCATTCAGATCAAACAATACTCTTGGAAGCGCCACAACAGAGGAGCCCCACATATCCTCTATCTCACTCAGCACCAAGATTTTATTTGAAGCGATTTCAGCATTATTCATTTTTGAGTGCTCCCTTCATGCGTTCGTACCAATTCCAGTATTCTTCTCGAGTGGCTGAAGGTACCTTGGCTGCGTCAAACATTTTTTCAGACAAGGAGCGCACATTTGTCTCCGACACTTTCGTCCAATCGAATGTCCCACCCATTTCTTTTCGCATTTCTGCACGCCACGTGTTGTAAACCCCGAACGTTGCACGATGATTTGCCTCAGGCATTAGCACGGCCGGTGCTAAATCAGGGTCATATCCAGGAAAGTTTTTCTCCATCCACGCCGACATCACACCGTGATGTGAATTTTGTCCAGGCCTGGGGGATGGCATATCTCCATGTTTAGCAACGAAAAACTCACTGTTTGGAACCACCACCCGATTCAAATCAATCGGCCCCTGCCCCAACGCCAACACATCATCGTTCGACACTACCACGGGCAGTCCACCCATGCCACTGCCTTCCGGTGCCTTGGTGCTGGTTCCACCATGGCCTGCCGTATTGTTACCTAGAGATGGCGACGGGTTCGCACCGTTGCCATACGCCTGCACTGGTACAACATCGGTTGCGTGGTTGAGATGATCGCCTGGCTGCTTGGCAGTCACGCCGGTACCTGTGTCAGGTTTGCCGACCGCAACACCCGTGCCGGTGCTACCTGTTCCCGGGGTGGCGCCCATTGCCCCGCTACCGGTAACTGGCTTGGCTGGCGTCCCCACGCCGGTTGCACCCGTGTCAGGTATCTTCCCTCCCGGTACCGTGCCCGGATAGTCCCAGCCGGGCTTGCTCGCCGTAACACCATTCTCCGGCGTCGCCGGCTTCTGCGCCCCACTGCCACCGTTAGGCTTCTTGCCACCCAGCGCCGCATCCACAACCACCTTGGGCGCATCCTTGATGGCATTGATCGCGCCTTGCTCCGCTGCGTTCACCGCCACCTTGGTACCAACCTGCACCACCGTCGAAGCGGCCTTGCCGGCGCCGATGGCTGTACCCACCGTGGTCACCGTGCCGACCACGCCTGAGATAGTCACTGCCGCCGTCACATCCTGCCCATACAGCTTGTTCAGGCTGTCACGGGCATTGCTGTCTACTACCGCTGCGGCAGCTTCGCCTATCCCCTTGCTGTTCGATACAAAGCCGTCCTTGACATTCGACAAGGTGTCCACCGGGTGCAATATCCCGTTGAAGGCGCTTGACAGCACGCCCTTCGCGGTCTCGTACTGGAATTTCAGGGGATCTCTGGCATAGGCCGAGCCTATGCTGGCACCCAGCTCTTTGGCTTCCTGCAGCGCACCCAGGTAGATATTCCGCGTGATACCGCTGGTGCCGTACTTACGGATGAAGTCGCTATCGGTCTCCCACAGGCCTTGCTGGGCAGCAAAGAACTGACCGTGCTCCACTGTGAACAGCTGTTGTTGCTTGCCGATCTCGTTGATGAAGGTGCCGCTGGCTGCGGCCAGGAAGGCGGCGGCATTGGCGTCTTCGCCATTGGTCAGGCCGCTACGCCACACAAAGTCCACTTCCTTGAGGGCTTCGCGCGTCAATGCGGCCGTGGCGGCTTCGATCTGGGCGGCAGTGGGCTTGCAGCCATTGCAGAGCTGGGCGGCGTACTTGGCGGCATTTTTCTTGATCCAGTCCGTTTCGGATGGATGCAATTGCCGGTTGTAACGCTCGCCATCCAGTGCGGTGGCGGCACCTGCTCCGCCACCGCCCACCAGTGCACCCGCGCCGGCGCCCAGCAGTGTGCTGATCCATTGCTGCTGGCTGCTGCCCAGGCCTTGGGTCAGGTCACGTGATCCTTCTGCAGCGCCGGCACCCAAGGCGCCACCCAGCACGTTGCCGCCGCCCGCAGCGGCTTGCAGGCCGCCCATCAGGGCATGCAGCACGATCTTGTTGCTACCGCCCTCACGCCACCGGTCGTAATCAGCCTGGTTGTCCGCCATGAACTGGCCGGCCGCCTGGCTTTGCTGGCTGGCATTTTGTTGAGTAAAGCCGTTCTGTTCGTAGCGTTGCAGCTGCTGCAGTTCGCTCTCACTCAGGCTGCCGTGGTCTTGCTTGTCCTTCAGTGCCAGGTAGTGGTCTGCCTGGGCTTTGGCCAACTGCGCCTTGTCGTAGTCGGCGGTCAGTGCCTTGGCCAAATCCCCCACCAGCTTGAAGCCCACCTCGCCGGTCAGGCGCGATAGTTCCTGCTGGGCTCGCACGGCCTTTTCATCAAAGATCTGGTCGATGGCGCCATTGGCAGCAGCCGTGTCACGGCTCAGGCCAGCCGTGCTGTCCTGGCCTGTGCCCTGGTCGCTACGTACTTCAATGGTGCCGGCGCCGATGGCGCTGGCGGTGGTGCCACTGGCCGAGTCGCTGCTGGGCAGGCCGATGTTGGGGTTGGCACCGGTCTGGCTACCGGGGTCCTTGCGCGGGTCGGTCGGGGCTTTGTTCCATTGGTCGGCAAAGTCCTGCACGCCGCTGTCCACCGGAGCACCCTGGTTGAGATTACCGCTGCTGCCGCTTACCGTCACGCCCAGGCTGCCTGCCTTGTACTCGGCCTGGTTCTGCAGGTCGCGGAAGCCCAACGTGTCGGTGCTGAGGCGGTTTTTGTCGGCCTCTGCAGCGCTGGCAATCACACCGCCGGTCAGCTCGGTGTGGCGGCCTACGTCGATATCAAAGCCGCCCTTGCCGGCATACAGGCCGCTCTGTTCTACCACGCTCTGGTAGTTGCTGTTGATCTTGCCGGCACTGGCGCTCACGCTGCCCGATACCGTGCTGCCAAAGCAGAACGGCGGTACGCAGATGCTGGCGTTGAAGCCGCCACTGCTCTCTTTGCTGTCAAACTTCGAGGCGTCCTGCAGGCTTTCTATGCGCAGGTCGCGGCCCACGTCGGCCACTATGCTGTCGCCCTTCAGCTGCGCGCCCTGGATCAGGGTGTCGCGGCCGCTTTCCAGCGTCAGCGTGTTGCTGGCAACAATCTGGGTTTCCTGGTGGTTCAGGCTGCTGCCGTTCTGCTTGGCCTGGTTGGTACTGGCGCCCAGCTCCAGCGTAAAGCCGGTCTGCTCGCCCACGCCAAAGCCGATGCCTATGCTGCCATTGCTGCCCTGCTGGCTGCCTTGCTGCTCGGTCTTGTTCTGCGCACTGGTCGCCAGAATGTCGCGGGCGGCCGTCAGCATGACGTTCTTGCCCGATAGGTCGGCGCCGGCCAGGACGATGTCGCCATCGCTGGCCAAGCCGTCGGCGGTTTTCTGGCCACTGCCGGTGGCGGTCAGGCTCAGGTTTTCGCCGGCCTTCAGCACACTGCCCAGGTTCTGGGTGGTGGCACTGCTGCTCTGGCTTTCTTGCTCTCCACCGCCAATGCTGATCGTGACCTTGAAGCTGCTGGCGCTTTGCGAGCCGGCCTGGATGTTCTGGACGGCGTTGTAACCATCCATGGCGGCCTTGGCGCCATAAAGCGCGGCCAGTCGCTTGTCGTCGGTTTGCTCGGCCTTCTCGGCATTCTGCACCACCGAGTTGACGGCATTGACCATGCTGTTGCTCAGTGCGGCAGTCACGCCATACTGGCTGCTGGTCTGCTGCTGGCGTTGCTGTTCGGTGTCCACCGAGGGCTGGATGTCGATATTGCTGCCGGTCACAGACAGGTTGCGCCCTGCGATCAGCTCGGTGCTCTGTACCTTGACATCGTCCTTGGCGGTCAGCTTGATGCTGCCGTTCTGGCTGATCACCTGGTTGCGCACCGCACTCTGGTTGCTCTGGTCCAGGCTGCCGCTATGGTCTTGCTTGCGCACGCCTATGCTCAGGCTGGTGCCATTGCCCCCCATATCGCCCACGACCTTGCTGCTGCCATGGCCTTCTTGCTGGTTGGTGTTGGCAACAGCTGCCAGTGCTATCTGCCCTTGCTTGGCGCTCAGGTCGATATCGCCCTTGGCACTCAGCGCTACGCCAGCGGCGCGGATATCGCCTTCGCTGCTGCTGATGGCGATCTGGTTGGCCGTAATGGTGGTGACGGTTTGCTGCGTGCCCTTGCTGCTACCCTGTTCCTCGCTTTCGCGGCTGTTATAGGGCGAAGCGCCGACACCGCTGCTATTGGGGCCGCCATGGGCCAGGCGTGCAATATCGCCCAGCGATGCAACAGCCGTGCTGATCGACTTGCCGCTGCTTTCGCTTTCGGTGCGTGAGCTGCCGCTATCGGCAACCGACTGCAGGTTGACGTTGCGCTTGGCTTCCAGCAAGGCCAGCTCACCCGCGTTGAGCGACGACCCGGCAATGCTGATATCGCCATCAACAGGCTTGCCTGCGGCATCCTGCTTGCCACTACCGCTGGCACGCAGCTGGATATTGCCTGCAGCCGTCAGGCTGCTGCCAACCTGGGTCGTGCTGCTGGTTTCGGTCGTGCTGCTGGATTCACTCTTCTTGTAGGTCAGCGCCAGTTGGGGTGCCGTCAATTGGCTGGCAAACAACTCGCCCGCCACGTCATGCATCTTGCGGGCGCCGCTGGCGTCGCTATCAGCCGTGGCCTTCAGGTTGCGGAAGGTATCCAGCGGCGTCCCCACCAGGGCAAGGCCGATACCCTTCTGCTGGGTATACAGCTTGGCTATGGTCTGGTCGCTATCCTGGCCCGGCTTGATGCTGATGTTCTCGGCCTTGATATCAATATGGCCGGTTGCCTTGGTCAGGTCTGTGCTGGCGCGGTTGGCCGCCAGATCGCTGCCAACAATGCTCACTTGCTTGCCGGCTTCTATCAGCAGGTTGCCGCCCAGGCTGCCCACCATGCTGCGCACATCGCTCTGCACGCTGCCTTGGGCGTTGATATCGCTGCGCTGGGTCGATTTGTCGTAGCTGAAGCCTATGCCTTGCGTGGCAGTGTTGAAACCGCTCTGCTTCACTTCCAGGAAGTGCTTTTCCGTCCAGCTGCTGCGTGCGGCCTCGATATTGATACTGCCCGTGGCAAACAGTGATACATCCTTGCTGCCCACCACTTGGCTGCCACTGATCCCCATGTCCTGCCCTGCCATGATGGCAATGCGGTCGGCCGACAGCAGGCTGCCTGTCGCCAGCGTCAGGCTGGATTGATCATGGATTTCGGTGCTCTTCTTCGATACCAGGTTACGGCTCTGCGTATAGCTATCGAGATAGCTTTCCTGCTGCAGGTTGACGCTGCCGATATGGACATTGCCGGCACTGGTCAGCGATAGCTGGCCATCACTGCTCAACTTGCTGCCCACAATGCGCAGGTCGCCCACCTTGGCGATAAGGTTCATATCGCCCTTGTTGGCCAGCACGCCGCCCGCAAGCGCTTCGCTGCTCCCGCCGTAGCCCAGATAGCTCTTGTGATCCGAGGTACGCACGCCAAAGCTGCTACTGTCCACTGCCGCACTGATATCCAGGCTGGCGCCGCTCAGGCCCAGCAGGCCGCCTGCCAGCAGGTTGGCGCCAAACAGCTTGATACCGTCGTTCGCCATGGCAATCAGGCTCTGACCGGCGGTCATATTGGTGGTCTGGTGGGTAGTTTGGCTGTCCCGCAGGAAATTGCCACGGCTCAGGTCCACATTGTTGCTGCTGCCGCCAGCCAGGGCCAGCAGGTCTATCTTGCCCTTGGCGTCCAGGCTCAGGTTGCCGCCGGCATGCACATCGCCGCCCAGCACGCGGATATCGCGGCCGGCCTGCATCACTACATCGCCGCCGGTCACGCTGGCAAGGCGGTCGATATTGACACGGGTACCACTCAAGCCCACGGTATCAATGGTACGGGTCTCGATCTTGAGATCGCGGCCCGCATCCAGGTATACGCTCTGGCCGCCACTGATCTGGCCAGACAGATTGACCAGGTCCTGGCGGGCGATCAGAGCTACTTCGTTGCCCTGTATGCGGCCACCGGTGTTCACAATATCGGTGCCGCGTATCACCAGGTCGTTGTGGGCACCAATACGGCCGCTGTTGTTCACCGTGCCGGTCACATCCAGGGCCACGCGGTTGCCCGCCATCAGGTTGCCGTCGGCGCGCAGTTGGCCGTCGCTGCCGTGGCGCAGGTAAACGCGCGGCACCAGCACCTTCTGGCCATTCACTTCTTCCTCAATCAGCCAGACGATATCGTCGGTCAGCTGCGCCATCTGGGCACCGGTCAGCGCCACACCAGGCGTCAGTTGCAGGCGCTGGCCATAGCTCACGCCCGCATCCATCAGGTCGCGGAAACTCGCCTCCAGGTTCTGCCCCGGCAGCGAACCACGGCCGCTGAGCTTGAGCAGCTGCTCCGCCACCAATTGCTGTTCATAGAAGCCATCGCCTATACGCTTCAGCGTACGGCTGGGGTCCAACTGCAATTGCCCCAGGTAGTAGTCACTACCCAGGAACTGCTTGTACTGCGTAAAGCGCGGGTCCGTTTCCACCAGGTAAGGGTGGTCGGGGTTGTCATGGCGCTTGAACAACTGGTTGTCCGGTACCTTCACCGGGTCGGCCACGCGGGTCACTGTCTCCTGCGGCTTGGTCGCAGGCGTGCCCGCACTGTTGGCCGCTTGCGTGCCGGTGCTGCCTGCCTTGTCGGCGCCCTCAGGCTTGGATACCTGTGGCTTGGGAGCCTCCAGCGCAGTCTTGGTCCCCTGAGTCGCCGTGGTATCCGCTTCGTGCGTCGGTCGAACTGCTATGGCATCTGGGCGTTCATCCACGGCACCCTGCAGTTGGTTGCCCGCAGCAGGCGCAGCCGCGCCATTGGGGTTGGTCGCACTGCCCACCGTAATGGAGGTGCCGCTGCCGTTGCCCACAGGCGCCTCTACCGATGTCGCGCCCACACTGCCCGCCTGCAGGGGGGCATCCGCCTTCGCAGCAGGGTCCACGCCTTGCTCGGTCGGCACATTGCCAACCACGCCAGCACGTACCGGGACATCAATCGGGTTGACGCGTGTCCGGTTGTCCACCTGCTGGCTGCTTATGGTGCCCGTCTGGCCGGCCTTCACCTGATCAGGGCCAGCCACCACCGGGCCATCCACATCCAACGGTGCCTGTCCGCTCAGTTGGGTATCCTGGCGGTTGCTGCTGCCGCTACCGGCACCAGGGCGTGTCGCCGTGCCACCACTGCCACCTGGTTGCGTGACCGATGCACCACCCGTAGGCGTACCGACACCCGTGGTATTGCCACCGCCGGTCGACGTCGTCGGCTTGCGGTCATTGCCCTTGCCATCAGCCCCCTCACCTGCAACTGGGCCACTGGCATGGGCATCCTTGCGTCCTTCTACACCACCACCGCCCGCGTCGCCCGCGTTCGATTCATAGCGCACCGTGCTGGGCACGGCCGAGACACGCTCGGCACCAGGGTTATACACGCCAGCCGTGTCCCATATGCGCCTGTGCCTGCACTTGCCCTTCCAGTCAGCGTTGCAATCCACCCAGGTGTTCTGGGCAGTACCGCTGCGCACCACTTCGGCAAAGCCCTGCCCCGCCGTGTTGTCTACGTTGTCACCGGCTACCGCCAGGGTGCCATCCGCCACCAGCCAGCCAGCATTGGTCACCGAGCCGTTGATGGCCAGGTTACCGCCCGCCAGTATCTTGCCCAGCGTGGCCGAGACCACCTCTTGCTCTCGGCGCGTCTCGGTGTAATCGCGCACTACATAGTCTTCAAACTCTTCCGTGCGGTTCTCGTAGTCGATCTGCGCATTGGTGGCGCTGATCTTGGCATCCAGCGCCTGGTAGAAGGGCAGCGCCTCCTGAGTGTAAAAGTAGCCAGCGGTATTGCAGGTCTCGTTCTTGCCCCTGCCCGTGCAGACATTCGCACTGGGGTCTGCTGGCGGAGCTGGCGGCCTGGCCAGGCCATATTGTTCAAAGATGGGCGAGTCGTAGGCATAGTTGAAGGTGTGCTCGCAATAGCTGTCGCAATCACGGCTACGCTCAACCGTATAGGCCACGGCCAGGCGCTCGCGCTTGCCATAGGTCGTCGGGTCCACAATAAACTGGACCTTGATACCGCCCAGTCCCACAAAGCGCTCGGCGCCGAACGATTCGGTCGCGCCGTTCCGCAGTATTTCCACTTTGTGTACGCTGGTGCTCTTGTCACGGGTTACCACATTGGTATTGAGGTTGCTCACCGCCCCGGTAATGCCCAGGTTGCCCGCCGCCTGTATGGTGCTACCCGCATTCTCCACATTGGCGCCTATGCTCAGGTCGCCCATGCTGTAGATCAAACCGTTACCGCTATTGCTGAGCGTGCTGGCGCCTATGCTCAGGCCACCAGCCCGCGCCGCAATCACGCCGCCAGCCGAGTTCGAGACATTGCCACTGGCAACCACTGTCAGCTTGTCGCCGTAGATGCGGCCGGTGTTCGCGATATCGCCGCCCGACGACGTCACTGTCACCGTGCCGCCATCAATCAGGCCGCTATTGCTCAGGTTGCCGGTCGATTCCACATAGGTGGTCGGCGCATAGATTTCGCCCGCATTGCTCAAGCCATCGGCGGTGATGTTCAAGCCGCTGACAGCCGACACCGTGCCGTTGTTCTGCAGCTTGCCCTTGATGACGTAGCTCACCACGCCATTGGCGCTGACCACACCGGTATTGGTGTAGTCCGAACCGATGGTCATCGTCACGCCACCCTGGGCCTTGGTCAGACCATCCGCACTGAAGCGGCTGGCATTGAGCAGCAGGTTGGCATCGGCCAGTAACTGACCACCAGTATTAATCAGGCTGCTGGCCTTCACATCCAGCGTACCCTTGGCAGAGAACACGCCACCGGCATTGCTCACGCCATGGGCAACCAGCTTGATCCCGTTGTTGGATATCACTTTGCCGCCGTCGTTATTGAAAACGCCGGCTTCGGTTTCCTTCAGGGCAATGTTGATGTGGTTGCCTTCAATGTCACCACCCGCACTGTTGTCCAGCGAGGTCGCGCCAATATCAACCGTGCTGGCCAATATGCTGCCGCCACGGTTGTTCACCGCATTGTCTATCACCAGTTTGGTGATTTGCTTGCTGCCTATCTGGCCGCCAGCATTGTTGAGGCTAGCACCTGTCACCGTCAGGTCGGCATTGCTCACCACCTTGCCGCCGCCGTTATCAATCCCACCGCCATTCGCAGTAAGCGTCAGGTTGCCTGCGGCACCCATGTAGCCGGCCTGGTTGGCCACGCTGCCGGCGGTGATGCTCAACGCGCCGCCCGAGACAATAGCCGCGCTGCTGCCGTTGTTGCTCAGCTCCTTGCTGCCTGCATCCAGGGTGATATCGCCCGATGCCTGTATCTGGCCGCCATTGTTGCTGATACCGTTGCCGGTCACCTTAACAATACCGGCAGCCTTGTCGGTACCGCTGCTGATAACCCCGCCATCGTTGTTTACCGCACCGGTCGCCGTCAGCGAGACTTCACTGCCAGCCAGCAGCTTGCCACCTGCGTTATTGAAAGCGCCTGTCCTCAGGTCCAGCTTGGTGCCCGCCTGCAAGGTGCCACCGGCATTGTCAAAGTCACGGCCGTCGGTATGCAGGGTCAGGCTGTCGCTCAGCGAGGCAACCACCCCGCCGGTATTGGTCAGCGATTGCAGGCCATTCATGACCAGCGCCTTGCCGGCCACCAGCGTACCTTGGCTGTTGTTGATGGTGCCGCTATTGAGGGTCAACGCCTGCTCGCTGCTGACCTTGCCACCGTTGTTCTGCAGGCTCTGGGCGGTTACCGTCACGCTGCCGCTGGACGCAATGGTCCCGGCAGCGTTACCCAGCGCGCCGTTTTGAGCGCTCACCGTCAACTGGCCCACCGCCGTGATACTGCCGGCGTTATTGTTGATCGACCCCGCATTGACCGTGGAAACGCCACCGCTGTGGATAACGCCACTATTGCTCAACGCGCCGCTGGAGGTGAAATCCAGGCTGCCACCAATCAAGCGGCCACCCAGGTTGCTGAAATTGCCCGTATTCACGGTCAGCAGCTTGCCGGCCTGCAGCGTCCCGCCGTTATTGTCAAAATCCCGGCCCTGGGTATTGATCATCAGGTCGCCAGCCAAGGCCGCCACCGTGCCCCCGCTGTTCGATAGTGTCGCCGCCCCCAGATCCAGCGTGTTCTGCGCTACCAGCGTCCCGCCATTGTTCTGGATATGTCGGGTAGTGAACTCCAGGCTACCGCCGGCAGAAACCGTACCCCCCTGGTTGTTCAGGCTATCGCCGCTGATGCGCATCGTACCGCTGCTGACCAGTTGCCCTGCGGTATTGTCTACATCCCCACCAGCCGCCACGATGCTCAGTGCACCAGCGTGTATCTTGCCGCCCCGGTTATTCAGACTGGGCAAGTTCAACGTCAGGCTGCCGTTGGTAGACACCACGCCACCGGTATTGACCAGATCGCGCAGTGTGCTGCCAAAGACAATGGTATTGCCGGCAGACAGCACGCCGCCGGTATTGTTGATGCTGCCTGCGCCATTCAGTTGCAGGTCGCTGCTGGCCAGCAGCTTGCCTTGCCGGTTGTCCAGCGTGCCATCCACCTTCACCGCCAGCTTGCCACCAGCACTCATCAGTCCACCCACGGTACTGAATTGCTGGGCCGCCATATCGATGTTGCCCTCGGCAACCAGGCTACCGCCGGTGTTATCGAAGCGTGTACCGTTGAAGACAAAGTTGCCGCCGGTTGCCAGCACGCCATTGCGGTTGACGATATCGTCCGTCACCAGCTTGATCTGACCATTGGCATTCAGGGTGCCGCCCGTGTTATCAATCGCACGCGCCACCACATCCAGGCCCTGCTGCGATTCAATCCGGCCGCTGTTGCGCAGGTCGCCCGACAGCGCAATCTCCACCCGCTGGTTAGCCGCAACGGCCCCACCCAGGTTGTCGAAGCGCTCGGTCACCAAGCCCAGCTTGCCACCGGCCAGCATCTTGCCGCTGTTGGTGGTATGGCTGGCGCTCAGCTGCATATCACCACCGGCAGACAAGGTACCCGCGTTATCCAATGCCTGGGTAGTGATCTCCAGTTGGCCGCCGGCGCCCAGCATGCTGCCTGCACCCGCTGTCAAATTGGGCGTCGCCAGCTTCAGCTTGCCCGCCGCCACTATCTGGCCACCACTGAGGGCCAGATCCGCTACCTTTACATCTGCATTGCCATTGGCCAGCAGCTTGCCGCCGGCAGACAAGGCCATGGTCTGCACATCCGCCACCAGGTCTCCGCCGGTCTGGATAGCCGCGCCGCCCTTGGCAGTCAGCGCTTCCATCTTCAGGGTCAGCGCCTTTTCAGCTTGCAGGGTGCCGCCATCGGCATCCAGTTTCGTCACGTCCAAGGTCAGTACATCGTTGCTGGCCACAGTACCGCCAGCGAGACGCAGCTCACTGGCCCTTATGTTCATTGGCCCGCCGGCCAGCAGCTTGCCGCTGCCGCCATCCAGCACACCGTCCGCCAGCTTGGCCTCAAGCTGCCCACCCGCGCTGATCACGCCGGCATCATTACCCACGCCAGCAGCAGTCAGCGACATCGCGCCATTGCTGGCGATTTCGCCCCCCTGGTTTTCCAGTTGACCGGCCGTCTTCACCACTAGCGTGGTGCCAGCACCCAGTCGGCCACCGCGGTTGCCCATGCTGGCAACGTCCACCGCCAGCACACCGGCCGCCACAGCCAGGCCATCCTGGTTGTCCATCGCCTGGGCCGTGATACCCAGCTTGCCCGTTGCAACAATACGGCCCTGCTGATTTTCCACACGGTCAGCACGCAGCGCTATCGCCTGCGCCGACTCCACCCCACCCTGTCCATTCTCAAAATGACCAACGGTCATTTCAACACTACCACTTCCCTGCACCAAGCCTTTACGATTGTCGAAACGTGCCGCAGCCAAGGTAATCTGGCCATTGCTGAACATAGCCCCGCGCTGGTTATCGATCTCAGCCGCACTCAGGCTCATATCGCCATTGCTGGCCAGGGTTCCCCCCACGCTCAACAAACGCTGCGCCGTCACCACCAAGCCCTGCTCGGTCATCAGCTTGCCACCGCTGTTGTCCAGCGTGCCCAGCACAGCCAGGCGTCCGGCCTTGGCGGCCAGCAACACACCACCAGCGTTACTGTATCCATCCGCCGCCAAGTCCAGCAGACCGCCGGCAGTAATACGGGCAGCATCCGTCCGCACCTGCGCCGCCTTGAATGTCAGATCACCCGCCACGCTCGCCGTAGCGCTACTGGCATCCAGGCTGCTGGCCCGCACATCAACCGACTGACCAGCCTGCACCGTGGCACCGACCAGGCTCACCTGGCCATCTGCCTGCAGGGTTAAGGCATGGCCAGCGGCCAACACACCACCCTGCATGTCTATCTCTGCAGCCTCGACAGTCAATTGATTGGCGGCATAGACCTTGCCATCCCGGCCATTCAGCGCACTCTGCGTGACCAGGCTCATAGCGCCCTCGGTCACCAGCGACCCACCTTGGTTCGACAGTGCCGCAGCCTCCAAGGCAACATCTCCCTTACTGGAGAGCACACCGCCGTCATTATTGATCAGCTCATAGCCACGCAACTCAAGCTTGGCGCCACTGGCCAATACAGACTGCTGGTTCACCAGCTTCCGCGCCTGCATATCCAGCGCAGCACCCGCCACAATGCGGCCTTGCTGATGGCTGTTGACTTCAGCCGCCTTGATCAGCAACGACCCAGCAGTCTCGATACGGCCACCGGTATTGCTCAAGGCGGCATCGCCCGCATCCACCACCACATCACCCGTGGCGGTCAGGCTGCCGCCGTCATTGACGATGCCCACACCGCTGACTTCCAGGCGCTGACCCGCCGCTATCTGTCCTTGCTGGTTGTTCAGCTGGCCACTGGCCTGCACCACCACCTTGCCCTGACCACCCAGTACACCCTGGCTGTTGTCCAGGCTGCCGCTCTGCAGTTGCAGGTCTTGGCCGCTGAGGATGCTGCCGCTGCGGTTGTTCAGCTCGCTGCCTTGCACGGTGACACCGTTGACACCGCTCAACTGGCCGCTGGCATTCTGGATCTGGCCTTGGCTGACCACGGCCAATTGGCCGTTGGCCACGACCTTGCCGCCCTGGTTGTCCAGGCTGTGCAACTGGAGCTGGGCGTCGCCTTGGGCTGCGATGCTGCCGTTGCGGTTGTCGATCTGGCCTTGCTGCAGTTGCAGCTGGCCGCCGCTGGCGACCTGGCCTTGGCGGTTGTCGAGGTTGCCGCTGAGCTGGAGGCGCTCACCACCGACCAGGGCACCTTGCTGGTTGTTGATCTGCTGGCCGCTGAGGGTCAGTTGGCGGGCGGCATGGATGATGCCGTCCTGGTTGTTCAGGCTGGCGCTGCCGCTGACTTGGCTGTCGCCGCCGCTGAGCAGCTTGCCCTGGCGGTTGTCCAGTTGGCTGGCCTTGAGGTTCAGCCCTTGGCCACCATGAATCTGGCCGTTCTGGTTGTTGAGCTGGCGAGCCGCGTCCAGACGGGTCTGGCCGTCGGCGACGATGGTGCCGCCCTGGTTGTTCAGGTCAGCGGCCTGGAGGCTGACGTTGCCCTTGCCGCTGATGGTGCCGCCGATATTGCTGACCTGGTCGCGGGCCTGGATATCCAGGTTGCCGGCGCTGGCCAGGATGGCGCCGTCGTTATTGAAGCGACGGACGTTGAGGCCAAGGTCGCTGCCTGCCGCCAAGCGGCCGGCACCAGTAATCTCGTCTGCCTTGATCTGCAAGGCGGCCAGGGTTTCAATGCGCCCACCGGTATTGCTCAGGGCGGCGTCGCCCGCATCCACCACCACATCACCCGTGGCGGTCAGGCTGCCGCCGTCATTGACGATGCCCGCACCGCTGACTTCCAGGCGCTGACCCGCCGCTATCTGTCCTTGCTGGTTGTTCAATTGGCCACTGGCCTGCACCACCACCTTGCCCTGACCACCCAGTACACCCTGGCTGTTGTCCAGGCTGCCGCTCTGCAGTTGCAGGTCTTGGCCGCTGAGGATGCTGCCGCTGCGGTTGTTCAGCTCGCTGCCTTGCACGGTGACACCGTTGACACCGCTCAACTGGCCGCTGGCATTCTGGATCTGGCCTTGGCTGACCACGGCCAATTGGCCGTTGGCCACGACCTTGCCGCCCTGGTTGTCCAGGCTGTGCAACTGGAGCTGGGCGTCGCCTTGGGCTGCGATGCTGCCGTTGCGGTTGTCGATCTGGCCTTGCTGCAGTTGCAGCTGGCCGCCGCTGGCGACCTGGCCTTGGCGGTTGTCGAGGTTGCCGCTGAGCTGGAGGCGCTCACCACCGACCAGGGCACCTTGCTGGTTGTTGATCTGCTGGCCGCTGAGGGTCAGTTGGCGGGCGGCATGGATGATGCCGTCCTGGTTGTTCAGGCTGGCGCTGCCGCTGACTTGGCTGTCGCCGCCGCTGAGCAGCTTGCCCTGGCGGTTGTCCAGTTGGCTGGCCTTGAGGTTCAGCCCTTGGCCACCATGAATCTGGCCGTTCTGGTTGTTGAGCTGGCGAGCCGCGTCCAGACGGGTCTGGCCGTCGGCGACGATGGTGCCGCCCTGGTTGTTCAGGTCAGCGGCCTGGAGGCTGACGTTGCCCTTGCCGCTGATGGTGCCGCCGATATTGCTGACCTGGTCGCGGGCCTGGATATCCAGGTTGCCGGCGCTGGCCAGGATGGCGCCGTCCACCTCAATGCCACTCGCCTTGATTTCGACTTCGCCTCCCACAAGGGAGCCATCCTTAAGTGCCAATGCCTTATCCAGCACGACAGTGGATTTTCCGCCTGCAACCAACGCTGCCCCTGTCGCTTGCAGCGTATCCGCTTTCAGCTTCAGGTCTCGCTTGGCCGAGACCGTGCTCTTGGCGAGCGCCAAGCTCTCGGTGACATCAATCTCTACATTGTCATTGGTAGCAATCAGGCTGGCGTTACTGTTGAGCGTGCGGCTCTGTAGCGTGATCCTGCCTTGCGCAGTCAGTTGCGCCTCTTGCAACGATAGTTGTTGCGCTGTCTTGATATCCAGCGCAGTGCCGGCTGAGAAGCGAGCTTTGTCTGCCAACAGTTGTTCGCTGGCAAGCCGTACCGCTTGGTCAGAGACTACGGTACTGCCAGTCAGGTCAGTGCTGCCTTCAACCTTGATCGCTACTTCCTGCTTGGCGCTGACGATGGTATCGCGCACGCTTAGCGTTCCCGCCTGCACCTGCAGAGCGCCACTTGCAGCCAGAATGGATTGGTTGGCCTCGATGGTATCGGCCTTGAGCGTCAATGCGCCATCGCTGCTGATAGCTCCGCCGTTGTTGCCCAGCACTTTGGCCTCGACAGTGAGATCACCAGCCGAATAGACAGTACCCGCGTTATTGAGCTTGTCGACGCGCAGTGCGGCACCTTGTGCGCCGCCCAAGGCCAATACGCCTTCGTTGTTCAACGTGGTGGTGTTCAGTACCAAGTCGCCATTGACAAAGGCTTTGCCGGTGTTCTCCAACTTGGCTGCCGTCACCACCAGACCGGCTTCTGCATTGTTCTGACCTGTCAGCTTAAGATCACCAGCAGCCTTAAGTTGCTGACTACCCTTGCTGTAAACATCGTGCAGGCGAACATCGCCATTCACATCAAGCGTTAGGTTGCTCTCCAGCGCGGCAATCCGCCCGGCAGAGTTCACACCCAAGCCTTTTTCTGTACCGACCAGGAAAATACGGTTGGCATACATGCCACCTACCGCCGATACATCCAACAACATGCGCGGTGCAGGCCCTTTTGCTTGGGTGGCCAGCGTCGTCAACGTGGCATGGTCAATCTGGTTGGCACCGCCCACCACGTTGATCAATGGTGCCCATACTTCGCCTTCTACGCTCAAACCACGAGCAAACAAGTCGAGCTGGTCGACATTGGCCGCATTCAGGCCACCGGCTGCTATATGCAGTTGACCACCGCCCACGTCAAAGCCACGGATGGCGCCATCTGCGCCGAACAAGGTTTGGCCCGTGGTCAAGGTGGCGCGGCTAGTATTGATAAAGCCGCAACCATCACAACTGATGCCATTGGGGTTGGCTACGATCACCTCGGCCTTGCCTCCGGCTACCTCCAAGTAACCGCGCAGCTGGCTGCCAGTCGCGCCGGTGACTTCATTCAGGATAATACGGGCCGAACGCGTGCCGAACTGCAGGTTAGGCGTGATATAGCCACCCAGCTGGGTGTCGGTGTTGCCGGTGGCGTTGTTGAGTATCAAGCCCTGCTTGTCGACATTGAACTGATCGTACTGATTGCGCGAAACGCCCGACGCAGACGGTGGTGCGATATGTACTACGGGTACGCCATTACCCGCAGCATCAACAATCGGTTTGGTACCAGTTGGTGCACCCGGTGCAGCGACAACCGCCGCCCAGGCAAGGTTGGCCTGCCAGAAATAGCTAACCAGTACGGATTTGATGACCAATTCGCGCCAAAAGCTACGTGGCTCGTTAACTTGCATATCGTTCATATTGTTCATTGCAATCTTGTTCATCAGAACCCGTACCCCAGGCTCATATAGGTATTCACCGCATGGGTCTGGAACCCATTCGGCTTATGCAAAGGCGCACCCAGGCCCAGCTCATAGCTCAGGCCCCATTGGCGTCCGCGTACGCCCAGCATGCCGCCAGCCAACCGGTCACCCAGAAAATCGGAAGAAGAAGGCCCCCAGACGCGTCCTGCATCAAGGGCCAGGTAATAGACGCGCTCGCCCGAAGGCCAGGTCAGCTCATTGCGCCAGTACCATCCACGCTCACCACTCAAGCTGACTTCGCCGTCGAATCCTCTGATCGAACCAGGCCCCCCCAGGGAGACATGATCCATCACCAAGGTAGGTTGACTAGCAAACTGGCTGTGCAGGCGGCTGCTCAGGCCCAACTTGGAACCCGCCAACGAAATTTGGCCGTTGAAACTGATATCCAAGGTATCGACATCAGGGCGCAGCGTAACGCCACCGACATAGGCACTTTCAAGATCGTCCTGTGCGCCATTCCAGGCCATGCCCTGGCGACGCGAGTAACTGACATCCATGCTGCCGCTTGCAAATCGCCGCCGGTAGCTGACCCCTAGTTCGGCATTGCTGGTACGACGACGCTGCACCAATATCTCGGTATCATCGATAAAGCTGCGTGAGCCTCGCGAGTTGGCAGACAGATGCATGGACAGACGGTCTGCGCCTGTGCGCCAGATCACATGCTGCGCCCGTATCTCCGTGCTATTGCTGCGGCCATGCGATAGAAAAGTCTGGCTGACACCCAATATGCGCTGTGCAAAATTGCTGCCGGAGGCAGAGGCCGACAACAAGGCATAGCGATATGGCACGCTATAGCTGAGCACCAAGCTCTGGCTACGATTGTCCTGCTTGAGCTTGCTAAGGTTGCTGCTGATATTGACGTTCAGCTGATCACTGACACCCAGGGGATTGTCCAGGATCAGGTTGGCATTGCCCTGCAACTGACCAAACGCTTTAGCCCCGGTATTGTCGAGCTGGACACTACCGTAGAGGCTGGGACCACGCTGCCGGACAATGACAACATTGCTTGTGCCCGCAATATTGCCCGGTTCGATTTCCGTCTGTACTTGCTGGGAGCCCAGCCTGCTGAACTGCTCCACACCCTGTTCAAGATCACGCAGATTCAGAAGCTGACCTGGATTGACCGGCAGCGCGTTAAACCAGATGCCGCTATCCGCATCGGAAAAACGCACTTTCTCAACCCGTCCCGCCATCACCTTCAGGGTCAAGATGCCACCTGAAAGATTCTGTTCAGGTAGCAATACACGCGTTGTGACAAAGCCTTCATCCAGTAGCCCATCGTTCAGGTAGGCCACCAGTTGTCGCAGGCCTTTAGCGCCTACACATTGCCCTACAACATCTCCTATCTGACTTGATAGTTGTCGAAACCGTGGCAGATCCGTTTCAATGTCGATCCGTTGCAATGTAAAGCAGGGAATTTCAGGCTCCAGCGAGGGCTTCTCGCCACGCTTGGTAGCTGGTTTCAATACGTCAGGCTGAGCCTGTAGGCGTTCCAGTACCGCCTTTGCCCTGTCCTCTTCTTTCTTGAGCTGCTCTGCAATCTGCTCATCCACGCCAATCGCAGCATGCGTAGACATGAAGATACTGCTCCAGGCCATAACGGCGAGCGCGATGCTGGTACAACGGCGGTAAGAGAACTCAAACAAACGCATTGTTATCAATAAATTCAGAAAAAATTCACCCGCTTCCATGCACAAGGCTTGGAAGACGTAGAAAGGACCTAGGTATTCACCGGGTTGGGTGGTTTCTACTGCGCTATGACGCAGTAGCGTGCGGGCCAAAAAGATCGCCCCCTCAGACCTGGCCTGCTCAGGTGTGCCAGATCTTGTATCCATACTGCATTTCAACTTGGCTGCCCTACCAGCCGCCAAGCGGCCCGCCATGCTCAGAGCATTAGCGCCAGCACCCATTTAACGAGGCAAAGCTGGTGGGAAATTGGCGCCTTACAGTTGAAGGCGCGAGAATATACTTTAGTCCCAGCGCAATCTCAAGCCTTTGATTTTATTAACAATAGGCAGTGAGCATAAGCTCTAGTGGTGTTGATTAGGTATCAAACTATTGTTGGTGGCTGGTCGAAAGCAGCTGCTTCCAGAGCGCCAGTGCACATGGGATGGCTATAGGTCCAGTGCCCACCTAGTGAGAATTGATGCGGTGCAACGAGGTAGCAAACTCGTTGAAGCGACAGTGTGGTCTGCTCAGAGAGGTAGACCAATACCACTCGATACATATCTACTGGAGTACCTGATATTTCGGTGGGCTCGGTAGCCCGAAACGCGGCAGTTCCGCTGCTCAACCCACCTGTCATTTATGACAATGGTCTTGTTTTTCAATAACTTCCTGATGCAGCATTGGTCAACGCCGTGCACCGAGAACTTCAAGCGAAGCGGCCAACGAGAATGCAAGCCAAGGATGCCAGATACCCGCTTTACCCCTTCGGCGCCGTCAGCGCAGCAATCATATCCTTGACTGCCTCAGCCGCCAGCTCGGGCTTCTCGAAGGGGAATAGGTGCCCGCCATCAAACTCCGCCAGTTGCACGCCAAAATGCCGCTTCATGCTGGCAATGTCGGCAGGCCGTACATAGATGGAGGTCTTGCCGCCGATAAAGCCGGTAGGTACTGTCAGCTTGCCTCTATGGCGGGGGAAAACATGCGGCAGGCCAACGTAGATGCGGTACTCCACTTCGGTGTCGAACTTGAGCCTGACGCCGTTTTCCGTCGGTACGGTGCCCTCAGTCACATAGTCGCGCAGGCAGCGAGGGTCGAAATCGGCAAACATCCCGCGCCCCTGGAAATGACGGTAGGCAGCATCAACGCTGGGCCATTCGCGGCGGCGGGTACGTGACCCCCTGCCCGGAGTCAGGCGCTCGATAAAACCGAACCATTTTCCCAGGCGCAACATGCTTGAGACCCGTCTGCTGAAGATGGGTGAATCGAGCAGCACGACGGCGCGGAACAGGTCTGGCCGCTCCATGGCGCACATAAAGGAGAGAAACCCGCCCAGCGAATGGCCAACAGCGATCACCGGCTGGTCATAGCGCTGCTCGATATAGCGTATGGATTCCAGTACCTGATTGGGCCAGCAGTCATGCACGGGATACCGTGGATCATGCCCCAGCGCTTCTATGTAACCCACATCGAAATCCGCCTCGAACTGCGACAGAAACTGCTTGTAGCTGCTGGCCGGAAAGCTGTTGGCGTGAGAGAAATGCAGGGGAGTTTTCATGCGAGTTCGGGGCGGCCAAGTTTGTATGGCAGAAAGGTGATATGTCACCTTAATGCCACTCATTTAACTATCTAGCGGTTGCTAGAATATTCACTCGAATCATACCCCCGCCCTACCCTGGCTGTCAGCGTGGCGGATGAATTTCCTGCCAGCCGGTCTCCACCCTGGGTAACAGCATCTTGTCCGCAGCCAGGCGCATCATCAGCTCGGATGCGGGCATGGGGCGTCCCAGCAGATAGCCTTGCACCAGATCACAGCCTGCAGCACGCAGAAAATCAAACTGTTCAACGGTTTCCACGCCTTCAGCCACAACCTTCAATGCCATCTTGCGGGCGATGGCAACAATGGCCTCCGTGATGGCCATGTCGTCGCCTTCGTGTGGAATGCCGGAGATAAACCCACGGTCGATCTTGAGGTTATCCAGTGGGAACTGCTTGAGGCTGACCAGCGAGGAGTAGCCGGTACCAAAGTCATCAATGGACAGGGCCACGCCCATTTCCTGCAAGCGCAGCAGCAGCCTCACTGCATCCTGCGGTTGCTGCATCACGGTACTCTCGGTCAGCTCCAGTTCCAGCATATGGGGCGGCAGCCCGCTCTGGTCCAGTGCCTCGCTGATATAGCCCAGCAGATTGTCATCGGCAAACTGGCGGGCAGAAAGGTTCACCGCGATATGGCGCAAGCCATACCCTGCATCCAGCCATGCCTTGCCTTGCCGGCAGGCCTCCTGCAGCACCCAGGCACCGATGGGCACAATCAGGCCATTCTGTTCAGCCAGGGGGATGAACCGTGCTGGCGGCACCAGACCCAATTCTGGATGGCGCCAGCGTATCAGTGCTTCCACCCCGACAATCTCGCCCGTCTCGGTTGCCACCTGTGGCTGATAATGCAGTTCAAACTCGCCGCGCTCCAGTGCGTGCCTCAGGCTGTTTTCGAGCAACAGATGCTCAAACGCCTGGGCATTCATCTCCTTGGCAAAGAACTGGTAGGTGTTCTTGCCTCGTTCCTTGGCTCTATACATGGCCACGTCAGCGTTCTTCAGCAGCGACGCCGCATCATGGCCGTCCCCTGGGTACACGGCCACACCCACGCTGGCCGTCACGAACATCTCATGACCATCGATAAAGAAATGCTGCGCCATGGCATCGACCACCCGGTTCGCCACGTCAGCTGCCATTTCCGGGCTGGGCAGGTTCTCCAGCACGATGGTGAACTCATCCCCGCCCAGGCGCCCCAATAGATCCGTTGCCTTGACCTGGTTGCGCAAGCGCTCGGTGGCGGCCACCAACAGCTTGTCTCCCGCACCGTGCCCCAGCGTGTCATTGATGGCCTTGAAGCGGTCCAGGTCGAGAAACAACACGGCCAGCGACTGCTTGAGATTCCTGGCCCGGCTGATCTCACGCTCCAGCTGGCTCATCAAGCCGCTGCGATTCAACAGCCCTGTCAGGCCATCATGGTTGGCGAGGTAGTGCAGCCGGGTTTCGGCCTCCTTGCGGCTGGTGTAATCGGTAAACACCCCGACATAGCTATTAATGCGTCCCGCATCATCACGCACCGCTGAAATGGACATCCACACCGGGTACCACTCACCACTGAGCCGTCGATCACGCATCTCGCCCTGCCAGTGGCCATCACGTGCCAGGTGGTCGAGCATCTCATGGTTGAATTCAGCACGGGCGTCCTGCCGCATCAACATGCGCGACAGCTTGCCTATGGCCTGCTGCGCCGAATAACCGGTAATACGGGTAAATGCCGGGTTCACTGCCACAATGCGGCTGTCGGCATCGGTGATCAATATCCCTTCGGAGGCTGACTCGAATACCCGCTCCGCCAGCCTGGACTGGCGCTCTGCCTCGATGCGCTGACTGACATCCAGCGCAATGCCCATCACGGCCAGCCTGCCATCGTATTCAAATACCCGGCCATGCGCCTCCACCCACAACAAGCTGCCGTCGCGACGCTTGGCGCGGTAGGTATAGCGGGCACTTTCCATCTCACCCGTCAGTCGGCGACGGTGATAGTCGCGCAATAGGGGCAGATCCTCGGTAGCGGTCATGTCCTCCACCGAAAGACCGATCAGTTGCTCGGCCGAGTCATAACCCAGCACACGCGCAATCTCTGGATTGGCATAAACCAGTCGGCCATCCTGCACCACATACAGGCCTACCAGCGACAGCTCCACAAATGCACGAAATTTGCCCTCAGATTCCAGCAACTTGCGCTCTGCCGCCCGTATAGGCGAAAGATCGCTGATGATGGCTATATAGTGGCTGACGGCATGGTGCTCGTTGCGCAGTGCGCTGATCGACAGCATAGTCGGATAGACGTCACCGTTCTTGCGTAGGGCCAGGAACTCCCCCTGCCAGCGGCCGCTGCTCAAGGCTGCCGCTACGATATGTTCCAGGCGCGTGCCACTGATGCGGTGCTCCAGCGACAGCACAGGCTGCCCCAACAGCTCATCGCGGCGATAGCCCGACAGGCTTTCCAGTGCCGAGTTGACGGTAACGATCATGCCCATCGCATCGGTCACTACGATGCCTTCGCTGCTGGCCTCGAAAGCTCGCGCATACAGCGCCAGCTCATGCTGAACGGTGATGCGGTCGGTAATGTCGATCAACACACCGACCAGACGATGCTCACCCCCCAGCCGGGCGGCCCTGCTATGCACTTCACAATGCCTTATCTGCCCATCACCGCGCAGGATACGGAAGGGATAGCGCAGGCTATCGACCTCCCCCGCCATGCGACGGCGGACATTCTCGGTTACCAGGTCCAGGTCATCAGGATGTATGACGCGACTGAGCGGCAGGTCAGATAGCGCATCGCGTGGGTAGGCCAGGATATCGGCCATGGCCTGATTGCCATAGACGATGCGATCTGCCTCCAGGCAGTAGATGCCAACCAGGGACTGCTCCACAAAGCCAGCCAGCTCCGTGGCAACTTCGGTGTCATCGGGCTTGGCAGCAGAACGCAGATGACAACCATAGGCCACCCCTCCACCTATGGCCACGGCCAGGGGCAGCGCCACCCATGCAGGCAGCAGGCTCGCCGCAAGGATAGCGGTAGCCGCAGCCATCCCCTTCAACAGGGGCGGCCAGATTCCGGGGGTCTTCTCCATCGCGCTCTTGGTGTTTGGGTATCAGCCAGGGCCAACAACCGTACTCGGCGTATTTCAGCATTTGATTGTAAGGTAAATCCGCCAAACCACCAGCTACCCACCCATTCAAAGCCGCCAAACACCCCAAACCTGATGCTAACCGCCAACTACCCGCACCAGATGCGGGCCGCTCACGCCACGCCGGGCAGCCGCACAATCGCCAGCCCTGGCAGGCTGCGCAAATGCTTGTTCAGTATCTTGTAGCTATCCAGGTCAAACGGCATCTGCCCCACTTGCTCCAGCAGCTCGGGCAAGTCCTGCTCGCAATTCACCGTACCCAGATGGCGCCAGTGGTCTATCAGGTGCAGATCCACCGCCGCACTGGACTCGGCCTGCTCCTTGACCAGGATAGGTCCGCCATAGGGCCAGCTATTGATCTTGAGCTTGGCCAGCACGGCGCAGGCACGCGCCTGGTGGGTCAGCAGGGGCTCCTTGTTGACACAAGCACCACGGCATTTGCCTATCTGCATGCCAAAACAGGGCGTACCCGTTCGCCTGCTTGTGCGCTCCAGCCCCAGTGCCATCATGCATAGCTTGTTGGCCTCGGCGATCTTGCGCAGGGTATTGCTTGCCTCCCGCTCATTGCCGTAAAGGCCAAACAGGTTGGTCTGGCGGCCAAAGTCCAGCTCATGGGCGTAGACCAACTCAAGCTTGGCACTACCCTCTGCATTGGGTTCATAGCGCCAGGCGCACAACTGCTCGTCGCACCGCTGCTTTGGGTTGTGCAGTGGCTGCAACTGCTTGAGCAGGCGTGCTTCCATCAGCAACGCCCCAAGCTCGCCTGCGGTGGATATCCAGTCTATGCGGGTGATCTGGTGATGGAAGCGCAGCGCCTTGCTGGCACGCCCATCGCCAGAAAAATGCGCCAGCACGCTGCGCTTGAGGTTGCTGCTGCGCCCCACATAGAGCGAGGTATCGCTGTCACCATAAAACAGATACACCCCATGGCCATCCGGCATGGATTCGATCACCTCGGGATCGACACCGGCTGGCAGGCTGGCCTGACGGCTGATCTCCTCCAGCACAGCATTCAATTGCGCTGCCGGCAGCTCGCGCTTGAGCTTGACCAGAAACTGGTAGATCAACCTGGCATCGGTCAGGGCACGATGCCGCTCACCTTCCGCAACCAGGCCATTGCGCGCCGATACTGCATCCAGATTGTGCTTGTACTCGCCAGGAAACAGCTTTTTCGAAAGCTTGACGGTGCACACCACCCGCGCACGGAAGTTGAGGCCAGCACGCTGAAACTCGTTCTTGAGAAAGCCATAGTCAAAGCGGGCATTGTGGGCCACGAATACCCTGCCCTCCAGCCGCGCCAGCAGCGGCTCGGCCAGTTGGGCAAAGGTAGGGGCCTCCGCCACCATCGCGTCGCTGATGCCCGTCAACTGGCTGATAAATGGCGGAATGGCGGTCTGCGGGTTGACCAGACAGCTCCATTCCGTCATGCGCTCGCCATCCCACTCCACCAGGCCAACCTCGGTAATACGATCACGCTGCGCGTTGGCCCCGGTGGTTTCGAGGTCGACGAAGATCAGCGGCTGGTCTAGCAAATCAGGCATGGTGCTACGCAATAAGAAGGGCAAGGGGCCGTCACTTTAATCGAAAGTCCAGGAGTACAGCAGATCCGCTGCACTGCTCTGCCCTGCGGTCAGGGCAACCGATACCCGCCGTGTCAGCTGATAGGTCAGCTTTACCGCATAACCCACACCGTCCAGACTCTGCTCATAGCTCACATAGGCCTTATCCGATACCCGCTTGCCCAGGCTAACCACCCGTCCCGACAAGGCGCCACCCTCCCCCTCGTCCTTGGTATAGCTGTCAGAGCGGCCAATGCTGATATCGTCCAACCCCAAGCGGCCCGCCATCTGCTGGCGCAAGCCCACCGAGTCGCCCGCTGTAAACAGGGCATCCGCTGCCGTCAGCAAGAGATCGGCATCGCCACCGCCCGCCGCCGAGCCGCGCCCCAACACCAACCAGGACAATTTCTCCGCATCCGACATGGCATCGTTGGACACCAGGCTCACCCTGGGTGCCAGGGCAGTGCCCACAATCTTCACACCCACCACTACTGGCAGATTCTTGCGTTCAGCCAGAATATCCAGCGCCGGATTGTCCAGCGGCCCCTGGAAAGTAATGATGCCTCGGCTAATGGCCAGATTCTGACCATAGGCAGCATAGCGCCCTTCATCAACCTTGAGCGCGCCGCTGGCAGAGAGGTTCTGGGTAGGGCTGGCGGCAATTCTCACCAAGCCAGACAGGCGGGCATCCACCCCCTGCCCCTTGAACACGAATTTGCGGCCCAGATCCAGATCAAGCCGCAGGGTAATCGGCGGTGCCTTGCTGCGCTTGCGATCCGGCGTCTCGCGCCCCTTCACGATCACATCGTCACCCAACGTCGGCGCGTCACCACGCGGTAGCTCTATCAGGCCCTCATCGGCAGCTAGCTTACCGGTCAGCGTCAGTGCCTCGCCCTGCACACCCAGGGCGGTTTCTCCCGACACCACCAGGTTGCGATCTGGTCGGGTCAACGCACCAAATTGCGCGAACTTCACCAGCAGCGAGCCCTCAGGGCCGGTATCCCGCAGGCTCATACGGCCCGATGCGGTCATTTCCCCCTTGCCGGCTTTGAGCGATAAGGCTGAGAGCTGTGCGGTATCGCCATCCAGCGTGGCATCCAGCTGGCCCTCGCGCCAATAGATACCGCTATCGGGCAGCCTCAGTGCCACGTCTTTGGCGCTGAGCCGGCCAAACCAGCTCGGCGCCCCGATATGCCCACCGGCTGCGACTTCAGCCGACAGCTTGCCTTCGACCTTGGCGGCAGGCCCGAGTAAGGGGCCCACCCAACCCAGCGATGGCATTTCCGCCTGCAGCTTACCCTCCAGCGCAGCGCCTGCGGCGGGCCGCCAGCCTTGTTCAGTCCGCTCGAACCGGGTACTGATACGGCCCGAGGCCGAACCGAAGGAAGCTGATTTCAGGTCCAAGGCCAGGGCAGCCTGATCGCCGGCCAGATCCAGTTGCGCCTTGGCACTCGATAGCTTGAGTGGCATGGGCTTGATCGTCGGGTCGTCCACCAGCAGCGCCAGGTCGCCAGTCTGCCGTTCAAGCACCAGGCTGCCTGCCAGCTTCTCGTCGCCCTGCAAGTCAAAGCGGGCGGCCAGCACCAGGTCGGTAGACAGATTGGATTTGAACTCAGGCAAGCGCTCCAGCCATTCGGCCAGTGCCACATCGCGCATATCGCCTTGAGCGCTGAACCGGCCACCGTGATGCCACTCGCCACGCTGCACCCGTATCTTTGCCCCCAGTGCCACGGCATCCAGCCCATGCACCGCGCCACCATCACGCGCCACCTGCAATTGCGCCGGCATGTTCAGGCGCATGGGCCAGACGCCTTTGTTCTCCAGTGCCGTAATCTGCCCACGCCACTGCTGATTATCCAGGCTGCCGCCGCCCTTCAGCAGCAGCTCGAAATCTTCTTCCGCCAATTTGCCAGCGCCGTCCAGCTCCACCGTGTGGGCCGCCTGGGTGCCACTAATCTGCAGCCGTGCCCGGTTCAATGCCAGCTTTGGGGCGGTCAGTTGTGTCACATCCAGCTTCAGCATGAGCGGGCTGCTGGTAGGTTTGTCGGGGGCGGCATCCAGGCGGGCAGCCAGCACTGCATTGCCTATGGCGATCTCTCCAGGCAGACGCAGCTGCTCGCTACGGGCCGTCCCCTCCAGCGAGGGCCGTTGCATGGTGCCGGACAGATTCAGCTGCGCCTCCAGACGGCCATTGAATCCTTTACCGAAGTCGCCGACATCAGGCATCTGTATATCCAGCCGCAAGCTATTACCGGGCAGGCCGAAATCACCGTGCGCGTTCAAGCGATTCGGCCCCAGCGTCAATGCGGCCCTTACCTTCTGCAACACGGCCGCAGCCCGCCAATCGGCAGCCAATTCGCCTTGCAATGGCTGCCCATTGAAACGGCTGGGGGCGATGTCCGCCTTGAAGGTGAGTGCCATAGGCGCGGCCAGTTGCCCTGCTGCGGAGAGATCCGCATTGATCTGGCCAGCAGGCAGCGGGTAATCCACCAACTTGGCCAGGACTTGCGGGTCCATCCCCGCCAGTTTTCCGGTCAACTTGAAGCTCTGCTTGCCTGCCAGCCCCAGCTCCCCGTTAAGCGCTAGGCTGCCTTCCGCCGCTTTCAATATCAGTTGCTTCGCCACCAGCTTGTGGGCTGGTAGCTCGCCAACCAGGCCCAGCTCCATCGCCAGCGTCAACCGGCCATCCCCCACCTCACCTTGCAGCAGTGGCGCTTGCGGGCTACCCGACAACGACAACTGGCCTGATAGCGGCCAGGCAGGGCCACCGAATGCGGCAGGATTCAACTTGCTCAGCACAGCCTTGATATCCAGCAGGTCCAGCGTTGCCGTCCCCGCCAAGCCCAATTCCCCCTCCGCCAAACTGGCGTTCAGCCGTTCTATCCAGAGGTGCTCGGTATCCAGCCGCAGGCTGGCAGATGCTTGCCGCAGGGGTAGCCTGCCGGCCGGCCAGTTGCCAGCCAACGGATTGCTCAGTTGCAAGCTTACCGCCACCGCCTCTTCGCGGCAGGGGGCACGCCTATGTTCCTGCCCTTGGCTGCCGACACGCGCATCACTGCACCTTGCCGGCCTGGCTTGCAGTTGCACATCCAGCGCCGTGCGCGGCAGGCTGGCGGAGAGCACGCGCAGATCCATCGCCTCGGTGGCTACTTCACCGGCCTTGAGTATGCCGTAGGCTGAACGGGAAAACGGTGCAAGACGCAAGTCGTAGCGGGCGCGGAATGGTTTGTCCAGCACCGGGCCGCCCTGGGCCTGCCCCGACAGGCGCAGGCTTTCCAGTGATTCCGACAATTGCAGTCCGGCCTGCCAGGGAGCGCCTTCTGCGCTGCCTGTCATCTTGAGCTCGCCGTGGAGCTTGAATGGTCGGATACCCGCCAGCTGCAATTGGCCCTTGCCATCGAACCAGGGAGTACGGGCTTGCTGTACCGTCAGCTGGTGCAGCGTGCCTGTGCTCTCCAGCATCAGGCTGGCAGATTGCAGGACCGGCGTACCATCCACCACCACCTTGCCGACCGTGGCCGAGCTGATGCGCAATGCCAACGGCAGGTCCAAGGCATCAGGGACTTCGGTGGGGCTAGTACTGGCTTGGGTGCGTATGTCCAGATTGCCCAGCACCAGGGCATCCACCGCCAACCGCCCCACCAGCAATTGCGCCGGCTGCCAGCGCAACACGGCACTATCGAGCCGCACCGCCTCAGTCTCGGTCTTGATCTGCACGCCCTGCAGCCGCAGCTCTCCCCATAACGTACCTTCCACCTGGGCCACCCGTATCATGCCGTCGGTCAAATGCGTCAACAGGGCAAACAGGCCGCGCGTCCCGGTGGGGCTGGCTGCCATCAACACGGCGGCCGCCAGCAGCGACACCAGCAGAAACAGGAACAGTTCCAGCCATACCGGCCCCAGGCGCCATCTGCGCCTGGCCTTGGGCGTTGCTGCCTGTGGGGCGGAAGTAGTCTGGGGCTCGCTCAAAACCCTATCCCCAGCGAAAAGTGAAAGCGCACCTTCTTGTCTGCCGCACCATAGGCCGCATCCAGCGCAAACGGCCCCACCGGGCTAACCCAGCGGGCACCCACGCCATAGCCCTTGTACGCCTTAAAACTGAGCCAGTCATCGGCGGCAGCCCCCACATCGGCAAATACCGCACCACGCCACTTGCCCACAATGCGGTGCTGATACTCCACGCTACCTATAGCCAGCACCCTGCCGCCCTCCACCGCGCCGGTATCCGTCCTGATACCGATGGACTGGTAGTTGTAGCCGCGCACCGAACCCGCCCCCCCCGCGCGGAACAGCGAATCGGTCGGCACACTATCGCTGTTGTCGCTCAGCACCTGGCCAGCTTCCCCACGCAACAGCATGATGCCCGCATCCCCGACAGGCATATACCAGGTAGCCCGCCCCCAGGCGCGCACGAAATTGGTATCCGACAGTAAAGCCTTGGCCGCCCCCCCCAACTGCCAACTCAGCGCCAAACCGCTGCGTGGGTCTACCGGGTTATCCAGCTCAGATCGCGACCAGGCTTGCGATGCAATCAGGGCGCGGTTGAGCTGCCGCGCCTTGCCTGCCGCCTGCTCCGCGCTGCGGGTGTACTGCAAGGCCTGGGTTACCTCGATCAAGCCTTTGAGCCGGCTGCGCTGCACCCCCAGGGTCTGTGCCGATGTGCGCACCGCTTCCACGTCTTCGTTCTTGGCCTGAAAACTGCTGCTGTAGCGGTAGCCATCGACATCGGGCGGTAGCTTCACATCAGCATCAAAGCGCTGCTCCCGCTGCTGCAGTTTCAGCTCCAACGAGCCTATCCAGCCACGGCCTCGCAGATTATTGTCAGTAAACGCCAGCCGCGTCCGTGCTCCCTTGTCGGTTTCATAGCCCACACCGGCATCGGTGCGATAACGCGGCGCCTCGGTCAACTCCAGTTTGACCGGCACATCATTGGGTTGGCTGGCATCGATGGGCACATCCAGAAACACCGATGAAAAATACGGGGTATTTTGCAAGGCAGTCTGAAAATCCAGCAGCTTTTGCTGGCTATAGCCCTCGCCGGGCTTGAAGGTCTGCAAACGCTCCACCAGTTCACGCGAATACTGCTTGAGCCCGCTGACCTGCAACTGGCCAAAGGTAAACCTCGGTCCAGAGTCGTATTGCACGCTCAATTCAGCACTGTTCTTTTCCGGGTCTATATACGCGCGGCTGTCCTTGATGGAGGCCGCCGGGAAACGATCGATAATCAGTGCCTGCACACCACGCCGCTTGGCAGCATCCCAATCGGACTGGGTAAAATAGCCCCCTATGGGCAAGGGCCATACCTCGATCAATTCAGCCCAGCGGCTACCGAAATCGGGTTCCTCGCGGATAGCGCCTGCTATTTGCAGTTCCACATCACGCACTAGCGCCTGCTCACCCGGCTCCACCTTGAAGCCTAGCAACCAGCGATGACGTTCCGTGGCCATATTGGCCGTGATCTTGGGGTTGAAATACCCCTGCGGCGCAAGCAGTTTCTCTATCTCTTTCGGCGTTGCCTCGTAGAGCCGCTGTAATTGCTCCTGGTCGATATAGTCACTACCCTGCCAGCGCAGCACCCCCAGGTTCTGCCGCAGCAGATCATCCAGCGGTGAAGGTGCAACAATCTCGACCTGATAATCAAGGCCGGCAGCATAGCCCGGTGCCGCCAGCAAGGCAGTCAACAGATGCAGGGGGATAAGTTGGGATAGTCGGCGCACGTCAGGCAGTTTAGCGAGGCGCTGGCCCAACGTCATGGCATGTGTGAGCAAATCGTGAGGTATTCCATCGAGAACAAGGGCTTAACCGACAACCGGGGATACAATTATCGTCAATCGGGCGGTAAAATCAGGTTAGGGGAATATCCGCGCCGTGTAACGCGCATGATGGGGATAGACCAATGAGCATCTCTGGGGTTTCAGGTGGCAGCACATACTATGCATCCATGCCCGCACGGCTGCATAGTAGTGGTTGCAGCTGCGCCATGTGCATGCCCCAGACCGTCAAGAGCTCGCCCCCGCCTACCGACCTCAGCGGCAAGCCGGTCAAGACCGATGCCAGCAAGCCCGAATCCGGCAGCACCCGGGAGCAGCAACTCAGTCGCGAGGAAATGGAACGCCTGCGTGCGCTGCAAGAGCGTGATCGGCAAGTCAGGCAGCATGAACAGGCCCATATGGCAGCCGCTGGCGGCCTGGTGGTATCGGGCCCCAGCTATACCTACCAGCGCGGCCCCGATGGTGTGAACTACGCTGTTGGTGGCGAAGTCGCCATCAGCGTATCCAAGGGCAGGACGCCCGAAGAAACCATCACCAAGGCGCAGGCGATAGAACGCGCCGCACTGGCGCCGCAAGACCCTTCAGCCGCAGACCGCGCCATTGCCGCCCAAGCCAGGCAGATGGCAATGGACGCCCAGGGTGAGCAAGCCCGACAAGCGCAGGACGAAGAACCCAGCGAGGCCGATGGCAAGGCCGGCGCAACAGCAACCGAAGCAGAAAGTAATACCCGCCAAGGCCAGCGTGCCCGCCAAGCTTATGAGCAGAGTCCCGGCTCACAGGATTTCAATCAAGGCTTGCTGAGTGCTTATGCTTAAAAACGGCACAGGCAGCATCAGCCTTTAGCTCAAGCGCAATGCTGATTTCAATCCGCATTCCGCATAAAGTCTGCGGTGCGCCAGAACGCCTGTTCCAGATGATCCACCAGGGCCTGATCCAGATTCATTTCACCCATGGCCTTGAACATGCAATAGAGCCACTCATCGCGCATGCGCTCGTCTATGCGAAAAGGCAGGTGTCGGGCGCGCAGCATGGGGTGGCCGTATTTTTCGATATACAGCGCCGGCCCGCCCATCCAGCCGGTCAGAAACAACCGCAGCTTCTCTCTTGCCTCAGCAAGATCCGGCGCATGCACACCTCGCACCCCGGCGGCGACCGGGTCGCTGTCCATGATGTCGTAGAAGCGCTGCACCAGGGTGGCGACGCCAGACTCGCCGCCTATCAGGTCGTAAGGGGTGGTTTCCAGTAGCTGACTCATAAAATACTTTCTAATCCTGGCTGACAGCCAATGGCGGCAGGCCGTGTCGGGCACGTGCGCGGTTGCAGGCCGGCGGAAAGACCCCATGCTCGGCCAGCGGGGCAAACTCGCGGCAAGGGCCAGGGCGCTCGGCATAGATACCGCATTGCACCCGGCTGCCTATGGTGCCCACCAGGGCAATACAACGGGGTTTGAGGTAGTCCGTACCGCGCAAACGGCACAGCACATCGTTTTCGTAATCCACCAGACCTGCGGGGACTCGCCCGCCCTCCTCGTCCAGCTCGGCGCGGTCAAAGCTCACCCGAAAAGCCGCACAGCAGGCGCCGCAGCTCAGACAAGGGTTGTCGTTGGGGCTAGCGCTCATGCGGGTCGCATCAGGCCGGGATAGCAGCAAGCTGCGACTGGGTGCGTATCTCACGGAACAAGGCCGTGGCTTCCGGATAGCTGCGGCGCAGATAGCCCAGCCATTGCTTTAAACGCCCAGGCGCATAAGTTGGGGCGCCGGTGCCAATCAAGCCCGTATGAAAACGCCGGATGATCTCCAGCAGCTCGGGCCACTCAACCACGTCTGCCGCTTCGCCTGCAATGGCTGCGCGTATCTGCCTGGCAAGGTCGGGCCGGGCTACCAGTCCACGCCCCAGCATGACGTCGTCACAGGTCGATTCGCTGCGGCAGCGAAAGTAGTCTTCCACCGTCCAGATCTCGCCATTGGCAACCACGGGCGATTTCACCACTTCCTTGATACGGGCAATCCAGTGCCAGTGCGCGGGCGGTTTGTAGCCATCCAGCTTGGTACGGGCATGCACCACATGCTCAGCCGAACCGCCTTCATCCAGTGCGCGGGCACAATCGAGCACCAGTGCCGTGTCTTCATAGCCCAGCCGCATCTTGGTGGTGACCGGTATATGCGCCGGTACGGCACGCCGCACCTCGCGCACGATGGCATGCAGCAGCTCCGGCTCCTGCAGCAGCACGGCACCGCCCCGATGGCGATTGACGGTCTTGGCTGGGCAGCCAAAGTTCAGGTCTATGCCGGGCGCACCCAGCTCGGCCGCGCGGGCCGCATTGTCAGCCAGACAGGCTGGGTCCGATCCCAGCAACTGCAACTTGAGCATGACTCCACCAGGGGTCTTCCAGCCATTGGCCCATTCTGGCGCTACCCGTTTGAAGTAACGGGGTGGCAACAGGGTGCTGGTAACCCGCACGAACTCGGTTACGCACCAGTCCACACCGCCAATCTCGGTCAGCGCAGTACGTAGCGGGGCATCAACCAGCCCCTCCATTGGGGCAAGCGCGATACGCAAAATAGACAAGCCTTTGAAAAACCTTGGATTCTAGCAAAATTTGGCTGGATTACCGAACGGCAATTACTAAGGCGTTTTTTTTTATATTTCGTATGCTGATAGACAGGCAGTACCTATGCCGACCTGTCCAAGCGCCGCTGCCAGGCCCAGGCAGAAAGCGCGCCAGCCTCCACCTTGTTAATGGGTCAACGCGGAGAAACGGCATGAAAGACCTCAGCTTCGGCTTGCGCATAGGCGCCAGCTTCGCCTTGCTGCTTGTGCTGATGATAGTCGTTGCCATCACCGGCTCACGCGGTGTGGAACAACAGTATCAGCAGGTTAAAGCGCTGGTGGAGGGCGATATCGCCCTGAACACTGCAGCGAGCGACACCCGCTACCACGTTGGCAACCTACGCCGATTCGAGAAGGACAGCTTCATCAATATCGACAAGCCTGAGAAGGTGAAGGAATACCGCGAAAAGTGGGATGGCTCACTAGCCAAGGCCCAGGAGAGCCTGGCCAAGGCCGACAAACTGGCAGCCGAGGAGATACGCCAGAAGATAACGGCACTACGGGAGCAGATGAGCAAGTATGCCGAAGGCTACCGTGGGGTTGCAGCCAGGCTGGGCCAGGACATCACCACCACGGCTGACGCCAATGCCGCCATTGATGTGCACAAGGCTTATGTGCGTGGCATGGAAGGCCAGTTGAATGTACTACTGAAATACACCGAAAGCCGGGCCGCCAAGGTCACCGATGAACTGGCCAGCGCCAAGGCATCGACCGAGCGTGGGCTATGGCTTTGGGCTGGTGCAGCCATACTGCTTGGCATCGGCATCGCCACCTGGGTTGCCACCTCCATTCGCACCCCGCTCAATGCCGCCCAGACGGCGGCACAGAAAATTGCGGCCGGCAACGACCTTACCGTCAAGATGCCTTCACATGGCGATAATGAGATAGGCCGTACCGTCAGCGCCTTCTGCCGGGTGTTGGAAGGCTTGCGCAGCCTGGTGATCGATACCCGTGGCGGGGCACGCCAGGTGGCGGAATCCGCCAGCGAGATGGATACCATATCCGAGCAGGTCGCCCTGGCCTCCTCCAACCAGGCCCAGGCATCGGCTGCCGTTGCTGCCGCCATTGAAGAGCTCACCACCAGTATCGCCGTGGTATCCGACAGCGCAGAAAGTGTGCGCGAGGCCGCAGGCGCGGCCACCGGTCAGGCGGGCGACGGTGAACGACTGGCAGGGCAAACCGCCGATGAGATTGCCCGTATCGCCGAGGCGCTGGAGGCCGCCAGCCAGGCAATTACCACACTCAATGCCCGCTCCGACGAAATCGGCGGCATCGTCCGCGTGATCAAGGACATAGCCGATCAGACCAATCTGCTGGCCCTCAATGCCGCCATCGAGGCCGCCCGGGCCGGCGAACAGGGCCGCGGCTTTGCCGTGGTGGCCGATGAAGTGCGCAAGCTGGCCGAGCGCACCGCTGGCGCCACGGCGGATATCTCGGCCAAGATAGAAACCGTCCAACGCGATACCGTCAGCGCTGGTGCCCGCATGCAGGAAGCCAGCGGCCGCATCGAAGCGGGTGTGGCCCATGCCCGGGAGCTGGCCGATGCCATGGAACGGATACGTGCCGGCTCGCAAGGCACGGTCAACACCCTGACCGAAATCGCCGACGCCATCCGCGAGCAGCGGGTTGCTGCCAACCAGATTGCATCAAACATCGAAAAGATTGCCCAGATGAGCGAGGAAAACCACGCCTCGGTCTCGTCCGCCAATCTCCTGGCCAAGCGCCTGGGTGAACTATCGCGCGGGCTGAATGTGCAGATAGGCCAGTTCGTGGTGGATTGATAGCACCACCATCAGCTCGGCATCGCGCAGGTGGATAGGCCAGGATGGCTACCACCTGCCCCCGTACCTTTCCATCGCACTGGTCTCACAACCGCATTCCCAGCCAGATACACCCAGGCTGCCGAAACAACTCTGCGTAGCCAAACCGGCCATACCATCCCAAAGCACGCTCGTTACGCGGGTCTACCCCCAGGTGTACGGCCGGCGCACCTGCAGCCCGCAGGCTGCCCATTAGTTTATCCATCAACACGCCGCCCACCCCCTGCCCTTGGGCACGCGGCAGTAAATCTACATGCAGGTGCGCTGGCCAATTAGCCAGGCGTGGGTCCAGCGCATGGGCAGATTGCAAACGGTCGATCAGCCAGGCATCGGCAGGGTGCTGTGGCACGCGATAGCGCTCACGTAGTGGCGGTAGCCACACCCGCTCCATATCGGCGTAGAACGTTGCTGAATTGGCACAGCCCAAGGCATAACCGCAAATACCCTCCTCGTCTTCTGCCACCCAGGCATGTTCGGGCGCAAGTGCCAGATACGGCCCCGCGTAAAGGTGCCCGTAGAGTGCTTCCTGCCTGCCTGGTGCGCTGGCATCGCGACCGGCATCTCCGGTTAGCAGGCAGATGCGATACACCGCATCTCTATCCGCCTCGGTTGCCATACGATATATTCGCATATAAGCAAATTCCTATCTTGATGGGTGGCCCATGATCTGGCCATACTGCCACGCTGACTGCAAACCTTGTACTGCCCCAGTCGAAGCGCCTCACCACTTCCGCAGAGGGGAGCCGTGTTGAAACGCCTGTATGCCCGTTTGATACCGCACACCGCTAGGATCAAGATCCTCATGGTGTTTATCGCCATCAACCTGGCGGCGACGGTGGCTTATACCCTCTACGCCTGGAACCTGAAAGCCGATGCGGTCCGCGAAACCATCGATGCGCGGCTGGTAGCCGCCGCCAGTGCCGCCCCCAAGATGATAGGGTACGACTACCTGCGCGAAGCCCGTGACCCGCAGGCGATCGACGAGCAGCGCTACCTGGCCATGGTGCGCCTGCTGCATGACTACTGCCAGAAGGTAGGCCTGCGCTACCTCTATGTCTTCACCCAGGAAGGCAACAGAATCATCTACCTGGCCGACGCCGCCAGCGAGGAGGAAATCCGCGCCGGCAATTATGGCCGCTACTATGGCGAATACGACACCCGGCCCTTGGGCCTGGCCCAGGCTTTTGCCACCGGCAAGCCGCAGTTCGCCGAGTACGAGGATCGCTACGGACACTTCCGCTCTGTGTTCCAGCCCATGCAGCGGGAAGACGGCAAAACCTTGGTGTTCGGTGCTGATATCGACCTGAGCGATGTAGAAGCCCAGCAGCGCGAGGCCTTGAACCAGGCCCTGCTGATAGGCATGGGCTTGTTCCTGGCCGGCGTACTCGGCTCATTCTGGTTGGCCCGCACCCTGTCTGCCCCGCTCAGCCGGCTTGCCGAGGCGGCAGACCGCATTGCCGATGGCGATTACCGAGTCAGGGTGCCGGCACGCGGCCACGACGAGTTTGCCCTGCTCGCCCGTGCCTTCAACAGCATGGGCAGTGCCATATCGGAGCGCGAGGCGGAGATCATTCGCATGGCCTATATCGACCCGCTGACCGAGCTGCCCAACCGCGTCAGGCTGGCGGAACTGATCGCCGAAGAAATCCAGGCTGCCCAGCAAGGTGACGACAGCGTCGCCGTGGTGATGATAGATATCGACCGCTTCAAGTACATCAACGACTACCTGGGCTATAGCGCAGGCGACGCCGCTCTCAAGAGCATCGCCCAGCGGCTGCGCCAGGTGCAGCGTGATACCGACCATCTTGGTCGCTTCTCCGGTGACGAATTCGTTTTGATCCTGCCCGGCGTGCACAAAGGCAATATCGATAATGTCGTGCGGCGCCTGCACCGGATACTGGAGAACCCGCTCGCCATTGCTGGCCAGAGCATCGATGTGGCCGGCTCCACCGGCGTGGCCTTCTTTCCCCTGCATGGCACCAGTGCCAATGTGCTGCTGCGTGAGGCCGAAGCCGCCATGTATCTGGCCAAGCGCACCCATGCTGATTACCTGATCTACGATCCTGGCCAGGAAGCCAACCGCAAAAGCCAGCTCTCGCTTCTGGGCGAACTGAAAACCGCCGTAGAGGGCAACCAGCTGTCCACCTTCTTGCAACCCAAAATCAACCTCAGCGATGGCCGCATTTGCGGGGTGGAGGCGCTGGTACGCTGGAACCACCCCGAACGGGGCTGGATACCGCCGGGGCAGTTTATCCCGTTTGCCGAACAGACCGGCAAGATACGGGCACTTACCCTGTGGATGCTGCGTGAATGCATGCTGACCAGTTGCCACTGGGCAGCGCTGGGCCGCAATGTGCGCATCTCGGTCAACGTATCGGTCAATGACACCGAAGACCCCGCCTTTGCGGGCATGGTGCAATCCCTGCTGGAAGAAACAGGCGCCGATGCCCACAACCTGTGCCTGGAAATCACCGAGTCGGCCACCATGGAAGCCCCCGACAAGGTGCTGGAGGCGCTCAGGCATCTGCGCAGCCTGGGCTTCAAACTCTCCATCGACGACTTTGGTACCGGCTATTCCTCGCTGGCCTATCTCTCACGCCTGCCAGTGCAGGAACTCAAGATAGACCGCTCCTTCATACTGCAGCTGGACCAGGCCGATGGCCTGCAGATAGCCCGTGCCATCGTCGAGTTGGGCCATGTGCTCAAGCTCGATGTGGTGGCAGAGGGCGTGGAAACCCAGGCCGCTTGGGACACCCTGGTAGAACTCGGCTGCGATCAAGTGCAGGGCTTTCTGGTGGCCAAACCCATGCCGATTGTGGACTTTGATGCATGGTACAAGCGCCACAAAGGCTATTGGCGCGAAGCCATGGAAGAGGACGAGTCTGGGCAAATAGCCTGATTTTGGCTACAACCCTAGCCAAAGGGGGAGCACATGAGCACGCGATCAGGTGGTGGGGGTGGGCGCAAACCACCCGGTGGCCCAGGGAAACAGCCTTTCGGTTCCCACAGCCACTACAAGGAAGCCCAGGCGCAAAAGGACCAGGCGGCGGAAGAAGGGGATGAGGGCAAAGAACTTGCCGCCATCAAAACCGAAAGAAAGTCGCGCGCCGTGCATGGCAATACCCAGCACGGCGGCTTGGATACCGGGCACCAGAAATGGAACGCCCACCTGAATCGCCGTATCAGGCAGCTTGAAGCCAGTCAGGAACAACAAAGAGACCTGGCCCGTGGTCCAGTGGGTGCAGACGGGGGCAGGCCCACCCCAAAAACCTCGGCCCCGCTTGCCCCCTCCTGGGGTTCAGGCCGGATACCCGGTACCGCGCCCAAGGCGCCCTCACTAGGGCTTGATGCCTTCCCTTCCTTGGTTGCCCCAACCTCCACCAGCTCCAGCAGCTCAACCACCAGTCACACCACGCCTGGGCCGATGCCGCCGGTAGCCTCACCCTCACCCAGCACGTCCACCCCCATGGCCCCGATTCCCACCCCGCTCCCTACTTCTGTCCATGGTGGTAGCGGCACAACCACCTCGTCGCCATCCGGTGGTCTGGTGCCGACAGGGTCAACTTTTTCGCCCCCTGTGCAATCCAGTGGTCCCAGCCGTCCCACCGTCCAAACCATGCCCCCCGTTTCCTCCCCGCCCAAGCGGGGAGGTGGTGGGCCGGGCTCCAGCACCACGCCGGGTTCCGGCGGCAAACCCGGCGGTGGTACCGGTAGTGGCACCGGCAAATAGCGCTGTAGGCAAAACCAGGGCTACTGGCGCTTGGGCAGCGCAAAGAAGAAACTCGCCCCCTGCCCTGGACTGCTGCTGGCCCAGATGCGGCCACCGTGCAGCGCGATAATGCGGGCGCATAATGCCAACCCTATGCCGGTACCAGGAAACTCACTGCTCTTGTGCAAACGCTGGAACAGCACAAACAGCTTATCGGCGTGCGAGGGGTCGAAGCCGGCGCCATTGTCATAGACTTCGATCACCCATTCCTGCCCATTGGCTTCGCTATGGTCGCGGATACCGACTACCGGGTCAGTTTGCCGGGCTGAATACTTCATCGCATTGTCGAACAGGTTCTGCAGGACTTCGCGCAACAAGATGCGATCAGCCTCAAGCTCGGGCAAGGAGCCTACCTGCCAGCTGATCTTCGCCGCCATGTCGGCATTCAGTTCGGCCCGAATCTCATCTACCAGGCCACTCAGAGCAAACCGGCTGACGTTGAGTGCGGCACTACCCAGCCTGGCCACCGACCATAGCCCCTGTATCATGTCATTCATGCGCTCGAGCGCCCGCTGCGAGCGTTCCAGCCACTGGCGGGACGGATCATCGTCCGGCATGGCCTCGCCAACCATTTCCAGATAGCTGCTGGCCTGCCGCAATGGCGCCCGCAAGTCGTGCGCAATGGCATGGCCAAAGCTCTCCAGCTCGCCCAAGGCCTCGCGTAGTGCACGGGTGCGCAGCTCAACCTTTTGCTCCAGCTCCAGGTTCAGCCGGCCCAGTTGCTCCTGGGCATAATGCAGTGCGTTGATGTTGAGTATCACGCCGTCCAGCCAGACCAATTGGTCTTTCGCGTCATAGCAGCCCTGCCCCTGCTCCATGACCCACATGATCTGGCCATCCTTGTGTTGCAGGCGATACTCAACCCGGTAAGGCAGCCTGGCCTCCAGCGCATTCTGTATCTGCCGCCACAGCAGGTCGCGGTCATCGACATGGACCACGGCATTGAAACTGATGGCCCCCGTACCAATGAAGGCCGCTGCCGGATACCCGGTGAGCCCTTCCACCGCATCGCTGATGTAGTGCATGGTCCAATCAGTATCATTGGCGCAGCGGTACACAATGCCGGGCAGATTGCTGACCAGGGTCCGATAGCGGGACTCCCTTTCCGCCAGGTCGTCATGCAGTTTCAGTATGTCGTTGAAATGCTTACGGCCACGGCGGTGGGCCAGCGCCAGGATCACCGTGGCAATCACCAGTTCGATCAACAGGGTCGCCAAGGCAATATTGCGCAGGGTGGTGAACGAGGACTCAATCTGCCTGACGATAGGGCCCAGTGGCAGGCTGTTGACCAAGACCCAGTCGGCCCCCTCGATACGGGCGACAAACCACACCCTGTCGGCCTGAGTGACACGGACAAAGCCCTGCCTGGCAAGGCCTTGCTGGCGCGCCTGCTGAATCGCGGCGGCCCAGGCCGGGTCGCCAAGCTGGCCTAGCCGCAACTGCCCCTTTGCCCGCAGTATTTCCTCGCCATATTGGTCCGATGCCACGATGCTGTCCTGGCCGCTCAAGAGGACAAAACGACTACCCTCCTGCTGCCTCAGTTGCTGCGTCTGCAGCAGCAGATTGGCCAGTGGCATGTCATGGCCCACCGAGCCATACCATGCGCCGCGCCAATACAGCGGCGCCACAACGCTGGCCATCCAGATACGGGGCACCGGGTCAAAAGCCAGGGCAGTCCAATAGGATTTACGCTGCGGGTTCTGCGCCGGTTCAGTCGGCATGAACCACTCGGTGGCGCGGTAATCGAAATCCGCAGCCGGCTGCTCCAGCCAACCCGGCTCACCGGGCCAGAAAATCACCTCGCCCCCCTGCTTGGGCAAGATCCAGGTATTGACAAAGGCCTTGCCGACCGTAGCCTGACCAAACAGGCTGGTGTAGTGCACGCTACGGACAAAGAACTCGCGGCTGGCGGCATCCGGCTGCAGGTACTTGGGCAGCACGGCAGCTGCATCGCGCTGGGGGTCCAGGCTGGCCCGGCGAGAACGGTAGGAGCCATCCGTCCGCCTTTCAAACAGGCTATCGAACGCCCCAGCGGCATGCGGATCGGGCCGATCCAGCTGGCGCTCCAGCTCCCGCGCAAAGCGCTCTATCGAGCCGCGTGCATCCCCCAGGTCGTGCGCCATGCTGCCAGCCACCCGCTGGGCGGTCTGTTCGTGCCGCTGCACTATCTGCTCAAGCCGCTCAGACAGCAGCGCCTGCTGCTCACGCTGCCCCGTGACAAACAGGACGAGCAATACCGCCGCGCCCAGCAAAGCCGGCACATAAAGCGGTAGCACAGCCCGGTAGCGCGGCCTGTCATCAGTCGTCATGATCCTCTTCCGGATCCCTCGTCCTATGCACTATAGCTGCCAGCCACGTTGCAAACTGCCATCTGCCGCCATGCGGTGGGCCTGCCCGTCAGCCATAAAAAAGGCGGGACATCGTCCCGCCCCTGCTTGAGCGCTTGCCGCAATGCCTGCCGGCTATCTCGGCGCCGGGTCTTCTCGGCCTTCTCGTGCACACCGCCCCCGCTGCGCTGGCCGGCGGCCAACGCGACGGGGTTACGGGGCTTGGGTACTTTCAGTTTGATCTTCATGGTGTCATAGTCTCCAGATTCAATTGATACAGCCTTGCCTCGCAGGCCTGTTTCGCCTGCTTTTTACTCAAAAAACGCGGTGCCTCGCTCCCTGCCGCAAAACAGAACTGCCTGGGCAGATCGGTGTAGATCGAACGTGGCGGCTGGCGCAGGCGTATGCCCTTCAACGATGCGCACGATGCCGGGCTGTGATAAAACATGCGGCGCAGCCCCAACTCCTCCCGCACAAACCAGATGGTTGCCGTCAGCATGGCTTCTGCCCACAGCTTGCGGTAGCGCCCAAGCGCAAACTCGGCATAGGTCCTGATGCTTTCCTCACTTGCATCCGCCCCCCATACCACCTTGGGATTCAACGCCGCAGCGGCAACATTTCGCAGCCAATCGGTCTGCACCTCTTCTATCAGTACTTCCCCAGACGCCATGTCCACGTCCAGGCGTGACCACGCCAGGGTATTGCGGCCCACCCTGTTGATGGGGTGGTAGCGGGTGCCAAATGGCAGGCAGTGCTCCCGTGGCCGCACCAGACGCTGATAGGTTGCATCGTGGCCACGGTCAAAATTGAGCTGCAAAACCAGATTCGCACCGCCCCGGGTGGTCTGTGCGCCATCCCACAGCCCCAGGCTCAGGGTAAAGGGCAATGCTGCCGGGTCGCCATCCGCAGCCAGTACATCTGCAGCACACAGCTGCTTGCTGCCAGCCTGCGCCAACCACTGCTTGATCCTTGGCTTCTGCAGCAGGCCCGCGTAGGCACTACGCTTGATCGCCGCAATGCTGACCCTCGGCCCTACCAGGTGTTTGAGCAGCAACCATGCGTAGCGCTCTGGGTAATAATTGAAAACCGTCCTGCCCTCAGGCAGGCAGCCGATGATCTCCTCGGCGTATAGTCTGTTCATAGACAGCTTCCCTCTGCCACCTCTCTGGCGGCGCAATCTTGTATGGATGTGCGTGTTCGGGTTGGGCTGTCGCTTGCATGATGTACTCCTGGTAAGGGCAACCTTGGGTTGCACGAGGTCTAGCGGAAATCTTGTGGGGTATGGCGCCCATGGGCCGAGCACAGCCAGCCGATCGCAACAGCGATTGCTTTTGGCAAATGCGGCAGCATGGGATAAGTGCATGAAAAAACCCCGGACATGGCCGGGGCTTTGCGGGCAACCGGCGTGAAGGCTGTACCCTTCACGCCAATGGCGGTATGGGTCAGCGGATTAAGCGGAGATACGTAGCAACAGACATCGGTGTTTCTCCTTTCCTGACTGAGAGTGGGTTGAACAAGTACTGCTGTTTTAAACCAGGCAGGCCTGTACGGTCAAGTGCAGCCTGACAAGCTAGCGCTGCAGCGGCACCGCCAGCACTAGGGTGGGCTTGAGGCTGGCTGCATCCTTCAGGCTGCCATCGGCTTGGTAGCGCCCCACAAAGGAATTCGCAATCACATACAGCTTATCCCCCACCAAGGTGCCGGTGGTCGGTTCATCCAGTGCAGGGTGGTGATGCGACTGCAGCACCGTCATACCGCTGATGCTGCGGCCATCGGCGGCAAGTGCCACGCGTATCACCCGCCCTGGGTTGGTGCTGTTCTGCACCCCAAACAGCGCCTGATCACGCCAGTAAAGCCCATCTATCCCGCCTGTCATGACCGTATCGGGTTGCGGCATGCGCATCGCTTCGCCCGTTGTCGCATCCACCCGGGCAATACCGGTGGAGAGGGTCACATACAAGGCATTCCCCTGGCCTACCGCCAAGCCGTTGGCGCCACGCAAGCTGCCCTTCTCGCCAAAGCGGGCAAGCGCTGCTTCGCCCGGCTTCAATCGCCAGAGCGAGCCTTCAGCCGAATCGCTGACATAAACGCTACCGTCATCGGCAACCGCCACATCGTTGAACTGCAGGGCATCCGCCCCCTCCAGCCTGCCCAGCAATTTGCCGGTGCGCAGATCGTAGCGCAGCACCGCATTGCGGCGTGCCAGCTTGTTGCTGTCCTCAAAGCCATTGGTACTGACGGCATAGAGCACGCCCCGTGGGGCATCTACTGCCAAGCCCAGCACGGCATCCAGCTTATCGGTCTTGCGCGAGAAATCCTTGGTTCGTCCCTTGGCATCGACCACCACTATCTTGTGCAGGGCCACGCTGCTCAGGAAGAAACGCTTGCCGCGTGCATCATGGGCAATCCCCTCTGGTATCAGCTTGGGGTCTGGCAGGCGCAAACCGACTGGCGCATCCGGCGTGCGGGGCTCGTCCGCAGCCAGCTCCTGCCGCACAGCCTGGAAATCGGCATCCGCCCACAGCGCGTCAAACCCCAGGCCGGGCGAAGGCACCAAGCCCAGCTTGCGTCCCTTCAGCGCCCTTAGTTCTGCGAGTGCGGCAGCCTTGTCGCCCAGGCTGGCATGCGTCATGGCCTGGTAGTACGCCAGCAAGCCATCACCGGGTCGCTCTGCCCGCAATGCCTGCACGCGGGCCAGACGCGCCTTCAGGGCGGCCTGCGGGTCGTCTTCTGCCTGGACGGGCACCCCAAAGGCAAGACATAGCAAGCTGCAAATCCAAAGGCGTGAAGCAGACATGGCGGACTCCTGAAAAATAGTCGGCCACTATAGTAGTGCCACACCAGCGTCGTCGATGCTGGACCGCAGCAAGATGCCAATAAGCAACAGGCAGCAAAGCCAAGCAGGCGCCTCGCGACCCAACATAGCGTCAAAGCACGTTAACCCACCTGCGCTTATATTTGTGGGAATATAACGAGGCATGCCTCATGCCACCGCCAAGCCTTGCTGTAAGCCACTGCACACAGCATCATGCATCCCATTACATCTGCCACTGAGCCTTAAAACGCGCCATCAACGGTACAGACACACACATGAACCCAACCACGATACAGATCATAGGCGCAGCGCTGTTTGCCATCGCCCTGATACACACCTTCTCCACCAAGTTCTTCGAGCGCCTGGCCCATAGCCGGCCACAACATGCCGGCATTTGGCATCTGCTGGGCGAGGTGGAGGTGGTTTTCGGCTTCTGGGCCATGGTGTTGATGCTGGCGATGTTCTTCCTGCAGGGCAAGGATGTGGCAACGGCCTATATCGATTCGCGCAATTTCACCGAGCCCCTGTTTGTCTTCGCCATCATGGTCATTGCCGGCACCCGCCCCATATTGCAGTTGGCCAATTGGCTGGTTGAGGCGCTGGCCAGGTTGATCCCCCTGCAGACGAACCTGGCGCATTACTTCCTGGTGCTCGCACTGGTTCCCCTGCTGGGTTCCTTTATCACCGAACCGGCCGCCATGACGCTGGCAGCGCTGGTACTGCGCGATCGCTATCTGGGTGCCGGTGTCAGCAACCGGTTCAAGTACGCCACCCTGGGGGTACTGTTCGTCAACATCTCCATCGGCGGCACCTTGACACCTTTCGCCGCACCGCCCGTCCTGATGGTTGCCGCCACCTGGAACTGGGATATCGCGTTCATGATCACCACCTTTGGCTGGAAAGCTGCCGCCGCCGTCTTGTTCAACGCGGTTGCGGTGACTACCCTGCTGCGCAAGGAATTGCTGGGCCTACAGCCAAACAGCACAGGCGCGGCGACACACCCTGTCCCCCCGGCGCTGATCGCCGTGCATCTGCTGTTCATGGTCGGGGTCGTGGTATTTGCCCATCATCCCGCCGTCTTCATGGGGCTATTCCTGTTCTTCCTCGGCGTGGCCCACGCTTACGAACGCCATCAGGACAAGCTGATCCTGCGTGAAGGCCTGCTGGTGGCCTTCTTCCTGGCAGGCTTGGTAGTGCTGGGTGGGCAGCAGCAGTGGTGGCTGCAACCCGTGCTCCTGAGCATGAATGCCGATGCCGTCTACTTCGGTGCCACCGCACTGACCGCCGTGACCGACAATGCCGCCCTGACCTATCTGGGCTCACTGGTCGAAGGATTGTCCGACGAGTTCAAGTACGCCCTGGTAGCCGGTGCCGTCACTGGGGGTGGCCTGACCATCATCGCCAACGCGCCCAACCCGGCGGGTATCGCCATCCTGCGCGAAAAGTTCGACGACGGTGCCGTCCACCCGCTGGGGCTGCTGGCGGCAGCACTCCCGCCCACCCTGGTGGCGATGCTGGCCTTCAAGCTGCTGTAGCAGGTAAGGCCGCATCAGCCAGGCACACGGCTATCCCTTTCCATCGGCTGGCGCCGTATCAAGCATGGCCTATATTGCAATGCCGGGCACGGTAACACTGCCCGGCATTGCCTTTTCCAATACAGGAGTATTGCCATGCTGAAGATTAGGCTGCCGCATACCGCCATCGGTGTAACCGTGTTAACCCTTGCCACCATTACGGCGCAAGCTGCCAGCGAATGGTATTTCTACGTCCAGAACAACACCAAGACCAAGATAGTGAAGCTGCAGGTGTCCGAGACCAAGAAGGACTGGGGCGACTTTGACATAGGTAGCGGTATCGGCCCCGGCAAGAAAGAGCGCATGGAATGGGACGAGAGCACCGATAACGAAGGCTGCGATCAGTGGATAAGGGCCAAGTTTGCCGATGGCAGCTACAGCGAACCCAGCAAGTTCAACTTCTGCAAGAACCTGGACGAACCCATCGAGTTCGACGACTGACATCCCCCTCATAAAACCCTGGCTCGCCAGGGTTTCATCCTTTCAGCCTAAACCAAACCACGCTACGCTCCCAGAGCCTCCCGCCCGACTACTGGCCACCAGAATAGTCGGCAGTACCGCCCGGCTGGTGTAAAATTACATTCCTACAAATGCAAATACAATGGATGCATGGGATGGCGTCGTTCCAAGCCTTTCCCGTGCACACAAGCGCATCTGAGCAGCATCAGATAGCACGACACCCTAGGGAGATACAGCATGTTGACCATCGCCATTCCAGCCTTGAACGAGGCCGCCAACATCGGGTCGGTTGTCCGATTCGCCAAAGCCCACCCCTCTGTTCGGGAAGTCATTGTGGTGGATGATGGCTCGATTGATGACACCGTTCGGTTGGCAACAGAAGCTGGGGCAAACGTCATCACCAGCACCTTGCTGGGAAAAGGCCCGTCCATGCGTGATGCGCTAGCAATCGTCCAGACAGACTTCATCCTCTATCTGGATGGCGATATGCGCAGGTTGGACGCCTCGCTGATAGACCGCATGCTGTCTCCGCTTGAGCGCGGGGCAGACTTCGTCAAAGCCAGCTTCGCCCGATCTGCCGGTCGCGTCACCGAACTCACAGCCAGGCCGCTGTTACGTACCTTCTTTCCGGAACTCAGCCAGTTCAGCCAGCCACTGGGCGGTATCATCGCGGCCCGCACCGAGCTATTACAGCGGCTCAGGTTCGAAGACGACTTCGGCGTGGACATCGGCCTGCTTATCGACGCCCATTTCCTGGGCGCGCTGGTGGTAGAAGTGGATGTCGGCACGGTAGAGCACGACAGCAAGCCACTGGCCAGCCTGGGCAATATGGCCATGCAGGTCAGCCGTGCCATCCTGCGCCGGGCCGAGCTGGTAGGCAGACTGCAGGCCGACAAGCTGGCCGAGACCATGGAGCACGAGCGCCAGCTTGGTGCGGAACTGGACGGCATCGCATCCAGCATCGACGCAGGCGGCAAGCTGGCCCTGTTTGATATGGACGGCACCTTGCTGAAGGGGCGCTTCATCCAGGCCCTGGCGCAGCGTGCCGGCTTTGAAGAGGCGCTGCACCCCCTGCTGGACAACGGCATTCTGGATGCCGCTACCCGCTCCCAGGCCATCGCAGCTTTGCTCAAGGGCCTGCCCCAGCAGACATTCATCGACGTGGCAAAATCCATTCCCTTGCAGGAAGGCGCTGTAGAGGCCGTGATACAGCTGCGCAAGATGGGTTATCGCGTCGGTATCGTCTCAGACAGCTACTACATCGCGGCAGAAATCATCCGCAAGCGTGTCTTTGCCGATTTTGCCGTCGCCCATGTGCTGAACTTCGCCCAGGGCGAAGCCACTGGCGAGCTGAGAGTCAACGAACTGTTCGCGCATTCGTCCGGCTGCGCCAGCCATGTGATATGCAAGCGCAATGTCTTGCAGCATCTGGAGGATTTCGCCGATCAGCCTTTTGGCCACACCCTGATGGTGGGTGACGGCGACAACGACCTATGCCTGATCAAGGCTGCCGATGCCGGCTTCGCCTACCGTACCCGCTCACCGCAGCTCAGCGCCAGCGCTACGCCCCTGAGCGATCTGCGGGAAATCAGCGCGCTCATCAGCCGTGAATCCGCCCTGCTCCACTGAGGGGGCTGGCAGAAACCGGCTTTTCAATAGAGCTCGCACCCAATGCAAACAGGCCGCATCGCGGCCTGTTTGCATTGGGCAAGTACTCGCTGATCAATAGATATTGAAGATAAAGTACTTACGCTGGATTTCCTGGTAAGTACCATTCTCCAGAATGGCGGCCAGCGCCGTATTCAAACGTGACTTCAGGGCGGTATTGCCCTTGCGCAGCGCAATGCCCTGGCCCTCGCCAAAGAACTTGGGGTCAACCACCGACGAGCCTACCAGCTCGAAACCCTGGCCCTTGGGGGTCTGCAGGAAGCCATAATAACCGGCCACCACGTCATCCATTACCATGTCGACCTCGTTACGGCTCAGGCCATCGTACATTTCGTCCGCGTTCTTGTAGCGGGTAATGGGCGAAGTAGCCGAATACTTGGCCGTCAGGTAGCGGTCATAGGTGGTATCGGCCTGTACGCCTATCTTCATCTTGGCAATGCGCTTGGGCGTGATGAACACATAGGGCACGCGCTTATTCTTGGCAAAGAAGAATGCCGGCGTATTGGCGTAGCGGTCAGTAAAATCAACCTGCTTCTTGCGCTCTTCCGTGATGGACATCATGGCCACCGCCGCGTCCACCTTCTTCTCCTGCAGGGCCGGGATCAAGTCATCCCAGTCCACCTTGACCAGCTTGCACTCCACCTTCATCTCCTTGCACAGCGCCTGGGAGATATCGATGTCAAAACCCTTGAGATTGCCCTTGGCATCTACGTCAGAGAAAGGCGGGTATTTGCCTTCGATGGCAATGCGCACTTCTTCGGCCTGCGCGGTAGAGAAAATCGCCAGCAGCAAGACCGGCAAGAGCAGACGTAAGCTTTTCATGATTTCGGTACCCCCCTTATGCAATGCACCATCCGAGTGTGGGCGCAAGGGCCGAAGCCTACGCCTAGCTGACAATGCGAACAACCATCCCCTGCATTTGTCGCAATGCAGCAATAGCGATGTTGTAGAACGCAAACATGGCCGCTTGCCGCAGCGCGGCGACGCGCTACAATCGCCGATATGCTCAGCGAACGCGCCCAAATACTGCTAAAGACCCTGGTCGAGCGCTATATCGCCGAAGGCCAGCCGGTTGGTTCCCGCACCCTATCCAAGTTCTCGGGTCTGGAACTGTCACCGGCATCCATACGCAATGTGATGTCCGACCTGGAAGAACTGGGGCTGATCATCAGCCCGCATACCTCAGCGGGACGTATCCCGACGCCGCTGGGTTATCGTCTGTTCGTCGATACCCTGCTCACCATCCAACCGTTGGAGCAACTTCAGATACGAGAGTTGCAAGGACAGTTGCAGCCCGACAACCCCACCCGTGCCGTAGCAGCCGCTTCCACCTTGCTGTCGCAGTTGACCGAATTCGCCGGCGTGGTCATGTCGCCCAAGCGGCGCGGCATCCCATTGGCCCAGGTGGAATTCGTCCGCCTGGCCGAAAAACGCATCCTGCTGATCCTGGTCACCGCTGATGGCGATGTGCAGAACCGCATCCTGCTGACCGAGCGCGACCATTCCGCCAGCGAGCTGATTGAAGCCACCAACTTCCTCAACCAGCACTGCGTAGGCAAGACGCTGGAAGAAGTACGTGATGCCGTCTACCAGGATCTACGCAATCTGCAGGGCAATATCTCGGCCCTGATGAACGCGGCAGTCGAGGCCGGCAGCCAGGCCATGGCCGAAGAAGCCACGCCCATGGTGATCACCGGTGAAAGCAATCTGCTGCGGGTAGACGAGCTATCAGGCAATGTCGAACGCCTGCGCCAGCTGTTCCGCGTGTTTGAAGAGAAAACCGCCCTGCTGCAATTGCTGGATCACGGCCAGCATGCTGCCGGTGTGCAGATATTCATAGGCCAGGAAGCCGGCATTTCTTCGCTGGATGAATGCTCGGTCGTCACCGCCCCCTACAAGGTCAATGGCCAGATCGTCGGCACCCTGGGCGTCATCGGCCCTACCCGCATGGCCTATGAGCGGGTGATACCCATTGTTGATATCACCGCGCGGCTGCTGTCTTCCGCGCTCTCGCACCACCACTGAGCCTGTCAGCCCGTCGCGCCACCGCGATAGGCTGGCATGCCGTGCCCCACACCACTGGATACCCTGTTTTGATCCTACGTTCGCTGCTGCTCTCCCTCGCCGCCATCGCCTGCCTCGCCGACGATGCGCCGCCCCCGTCCGCGCCCGAGGCCACGCCCGCCTACTGGGAGCGGCCCGACGTACAGGCCTTCATCGACGAAATGGCCACCCAGTATGGCTTCGACCGCGCCGCGCTGGTCCAGCAGTTTGCCCAGGTCACACTCAAGCCCAACATCCTGGCCGTGCTGGATAAGCCTTCCACCAGCCGCCCCTACCATGCCTTTCGTCCCGACTTCGTCAACGATACCCGCCTACGCCTGGGTGTAGCGTATTGGCAGGCCAATGCCCCGCTACTGCAGGCAGTATCAGATCAATATGGCGTAGAGCCCGAATACCTGGTCGCCATACTTGGCGTAGAAACCCTTTGGGGCCGCAATACCGGCAGCTTCCGCGTCATGGATGCACTCGGCACCATCGCCTTCGACTACCCCCGGCGTGCCGATTTCTTCCGCAAGGAGTTACGCGAGTTCCTGCTGCTGGCGCGGGATGAGCAGGCCGACCCGTTTGAATTCAAGGGCAGCTACGCCGGCGCCATGGGTGCGCCGCAGTTCATGCCGTCCAGCTTCCACGCCTATGCTGCCGACTGGGACAAAGACGGACGCCACGACATCTGGAACAACCAGGGCGATATCCTGGCCAGCGTGGCCAACTATTTCGTCCAGCATGGCTGGCAACGCGGCCAAGCACTGCTGGTGCCTGCCACCGTGGAGGGCGAAGGCTACGCCCCGCTGGTCGCAGACAAGTTCAATCTGCACTACAAGGTCAGCGAACTGGCAGCCTATGGCGTACGCCCCGCCGAACCGCTCAATGGCGACCCGCTGGCCGTACTGGCACCGCTCGAGCACGAACCCGGTGTGACCCGCTACTGGCTCGGCCTCGCCAACTTCTACGCCATCACCCGCTACAACCGCAGCACCCACTACGCAATGGCGGTGCACGAACTGGCCCAGCGCATCAAGGCCGCCTATCACGACCCCAGCCTGCTACCCAAGGTCGAAGCCCCCAAGCGCAAGCCCGCCAAGCCCAAAAAGAAATCCGGCAAGCGCCATAAATAACGCAGCCACAAGCGCTTCGGGCAAGCCGATTGCCCAGCCGCATCCGGGTCTGCTGGCCACCAGGACACCTGACCCGCTCATGCAACTATCAGGAAAATGATAACTGCACCGCGTACGGTCTATGCTGATAGGCAAGGCGCCGGGCAGGAGGAAGGCAGCGCCCATACACCGGTCAACAATAAACGGCCCCAATGTCCTTACGTACGTTGTTGCAGCGCATACCGCCCAGTCTCTACTACGTCCTGATCGCAGCGGCATGGATCGCCTTTTCCGATCGCCTGCTCCAGGCCCTGGTCAGTTCGCCCACCCTGATCGCCACGCTGCAGACCTTCAAGGGCTGGTTCTTCGTCCTGCTCACCGGTGCCGCACTGCACTGGCTGATACAACGCAGCCGAGCCAGCAACCGCCTGGCCCACCATCGCATACAGGCACTGGCCGGCTTCTATCAAGCCGTCTCCAAGGTGGGCGATGCCGCCATGCGGGCAGAGCATGCCGAACCGCTATACCAGGCCGTCTGCGAGGCCGTCGTCAGCAATCCGGGGATACGCGTCACCGCCGTCACCCGTATCGACCCCGATAAAAAACTCCTCCACAGCTGCTATAGCCTGGGCGAGGCCACCGCCATCTACGCTGAACCGCTGTCGCTGGACCCTGCAAGCGCTAACGCAGCACCGGTTTCACTGCGCGCCATCCAGTCCGGCAAGCCCTTCATCTGCAACGATATCGACAAAGACTATGCGTTTGCCCTGCAGCGTGAGCTGTACCGCGACCATCAACTCAACGCTTTTGCCGCCTTTCCTCTGTTTGAGGAAGGACGCATAGTTGGCACCCTCACTGTCGCCAGCCAGCATGTGGGCTATTTTGATGCCGAACTGGTCGAGGTCATCACCCGCCTGGCCGACGCCGTCTCCTTCGGCCTGGGCCACCTGCGCCGCCTCCGCCGGCTCAGGTTGATGGACAGACTGATAGAACGCGCCAACGACGGCGTCATCGTCACCGACCCCGCCGGCGTCATACGCGCCGTCAACCCCCGGTTTTGCGAGATCACCGGCTACTCAGTGGACGAAGTATTGGGGCAAACCCCCCGCATGCTGCAATCAGGCCGCCAAAGTGCGCAGTTCTACCGCGACATGTGGCAAAGGCTCACCCAGCACGGCCATTGGCGTGGCGAGATATGGAACCGTCGCCGTAACGGCGAGATCTACCCCGAATGGTTGACCATTTCGTCGGTCAAGAACGAACATGGCGAGACCGAAAACTACCTTGCCGTATTCAGCGATCTCAGCGAGCGCATCGAGGCCGAGCAACGGATACGTGAGCTCACCGCAGTTGACACCCTCACTGGCGTACTCAACGCCGAGGTCTTCCGCGCCCGCCTGGCAGAATTCCTCCGAACTACTCGCCAGCAAAAGCAGCGCGCCCTGGTGGCCGTGCTCAACCTCAATCGCCTGCGGGTCATCAATCAGGTGTATGGCCGCGAAAAAGGCGACCGCATACTCAGCGAGATAGGCGAACGCCTGCGCGCCCTGCAACTGAGCAATGCCCTGATGGGCCGGCTGGGCGGCGACGAATTCGGCATCGCCGTAGGCGGCCTGCACACGCTGGAAGATGTGATGCGCATCGCAAGGCGTATAGGCGGCTGCTTCAATGCCCTCTTCGTGCTGGATGCCGACACCCTGCTGATACGGCCCAGCATCGGCGCCGCCTGCTTCCCCGAGCATGGCGAAGACACCGTCAACATCCTGGCCCACGCCACCGCCGCCATGCAGCGTTGCAAGCGCGAGGCACTCGACACGGTACGGCTCTATACGCCCGACCTATCCCATGAGGTCAACGCGCCGTTCGAACTCGAACAGGACCTGCGCCGCGCCATCGACAACGGCGAACTCTGGCTATCCTTCCAGCCCCAGGTCGATATCAGTGACGGCAGGCCCATAGGCATGGAAACCCTGCTGCGCTGGAACCACCCCAGCCTGGGGCCGATTTCCCCGGCCAAGTTCATCCCGGTTGCGGAGGAATCCGGCCTTATCCTGCCCATAGGCGAATGGATACTGTTTGAGGCCTGCCGCCAGGCCGCACTCTGGAACCAAGGCCGGGCCCAGCCGCTACGGGTTGCCGTCAACGTCTCGGCCGTACAGTTCCAGCGCCAGAACTGGCCCAGACTGGTTGAGAAAGCCCTGATCGCCAGCGGCCTGGAACCGGCCTGCCTGGAACTGGAGGTCACCGAAAGCGTGGTGATGCAGCATATCGACGCTGTCGCCATGCGACTCCGCGCCCTCAAGGCCCTGGGCGTGCAACTGGCCATCGACGACTTCGGTACCGGCTATTCCTCCCTGGCTTACCTCAAGCGCCTGCCCATAGACCGGCTCAAGATAGACCAAAGCTTTGTACGGGGGCTGCCCGGCGACGCAGGCGACACCGCTATTACCCGTGCCATTGTCGGCCTTGCGGCCAGCCTGGGTTTCCAGACCATTGCCGAAGGGGTGGAAACGCTGGAGCAGGCAACCGTGCTGAGCCGCATGGGCTGCCCCGAAGCACAGGGCTGGCACTACGCCAAAGCCATGCCTGCCAAAGACTTCAGTGCCTGGCTGGAAAAACAGGACCAGCGCATCGTTACCGGCAGCTAGCGTCCGCCCCGCCGGTTCCTGCATCGTTCTTACCCGATACAGTTTCCTTGAGCACACGCAACGGCCAGCATGGCGTCGGCGTATAATCGTCTGCTTCGCCGAACCCACCCCATCCGCCGCTCGCCATGCCGCACTTGCTGCCCATACCGCCGCTGCCACCCGCCGGCCAACGCACCCGACTCGTATTGCCTGCCGGCTCCAGCGATGCCAGCTTGCTCGCTGCGATGGCGGGCCAGGTCAAACCCCTGGCCATACTGGCAGCCGATGCCCAGACGGCAGCACGGCTAAAGGACGAGATCGCCTGGTTTGCCCCCGACAAGACTGTCGTCCTCCTGCCCGACTGGGAAACCCTGCCCTACGACAGCTTTTCGCCGCACCACGATCTGATATCAGAGCGGCTGGCCACGCTGTGGCAGATACGCCAGCAACAGGCCGACGTCATCATCGTGCCGGTACAGACCGCGCTGATGCCGCTGCCACCGGTCGAATACCTCACCGCCTACAGCTTCTTCCTCAAGGCCAAGACCCGGCTGGATGTGGAGAAACTCCGCAGTGATCTGGCCTTCGCCGGCTACAGCCATGTCACCCAGGTCTATGGCCCCGGTGAATTCTCCATCCGTGGCGGCTTGATCGACCTCTTCCCCATGGGCTCCACCCTGCCCTACCGGCTGGACCTGTTCGATTCCGACATCGAAACCATCCGTACCTTTGATGTCGATACCCAGCGCAGCATCTATCCGGTGCCAGAGATACGCCTGCTGCCCGCACGTGAATTCCCGCTCGACGACAACGGCCGCGCCAAGTTCCGCTCACGCTTTCGCGAGGTATTCGAGGGCGATCCCAGCAAGTCGCGGGTCTACAAGGATATCTCCAGCGGCTTGATTCCCCCCGGCGTCGAGTACTACCTGCCGCTGTTCTTCGACCAGACCGCCACCCTGTTCGACTACCTGCCCGCAGATGCCCTGCTGGCACAGCATGGCGACCTCATGCAGGCCTGTGACCGCTTCTGGGCCGATACCCAAAGCCGCTACAAGATGCTGGCCGGCGACCGCGACCGCCCCCTGCTGCCACCCAATGAATTGTTTATCGGCACCGACCGCTTCTTCGCCCTGATGAAGCCCTACCGGCGGCTGGAACTCACGGCCGAGGCGCCAGCGGTAGAGGACGCGCGCGAAACCGCCTGGCGTGAAGCCAGCCGAAGCCTGCCCGACCTGCGGGTAGACCGCCGTGCCGACAACCCCATCCAGAAACTGGCCGACTTTGTCGATGGCTTCGATGGCCGCGTTGTGCTGCTGGCCGAATCCCTGGGCCGCCGCGAGACCCTGCACCAATACTTTGCCGAATACGGCCTCAGCGTCGCCGTAGCCGAAACCTGGCAGGACTGCCTCGCCAGCACTGCACGGGTAGTGCTGGGCGTCTCACCCCTGGCGGCTGGCTTTATCGTCAGCGGTATGGCTGTGATTACCGAGGCCGACCTGTACGGCCACAGCAGCACCCTCAGCCGCCGCAAGGCGCAAAAGCGCAGCAACGCCGAAGGCATGCTGCGCGATCTGTCCGAACTCAAGGTCGGCGATCCGGTAGTACACGAACAACACGGCATAGGCCGCTACATGGGCCTGGTCAGCATGGATCTCGGTGAAGGCGTCACCGAGATGCTGCTGCTGGAATACGCCGGCAGCGACAAGCTCTATGTCCCCGTCGCCCAGTTGCACCTGATCAGTCGCTATGCTGGCGGTGCCGAAGACAGTGCACCGCTGCACAAGCTGGGTTCGGGTCAATGGGAGAAAGCCAAACGCAAGGCTGCCGAACAGGTACGCGATACCGCCGCCGAACTGCTCAACCTCTACGCCCGACGCGCCGCCCGTGAAGGCTACGCCTTTGGCTTCAAGCCGCACGATTACGAAGCCTTTGCCGACGGCTTCGGCTTTGAGGAAACCGCCGACCAAGCCGGCGCCATTGAAGCCGTGATCGCCGACATGACCAGCGGCAAGCCCATGGACAGGCTCATCTGCGGCGATGTGGGCTTCGGCAAGACCGAAGTCGCCCTGCGGGCCGCCTATGTGGCGGTGGCAGACGGCAAGCAGGTCGCCGTGCTGGTCCCTACCACCCTGCTGGCCGAGCAGCACTTCCAGAATTTCTCCGACCGCTTTGCCGACCTGCCGGTACGGGTGGCCGAACTGAGCCGCTTCCGCTCCAAGAAAGAAGTCGATGCCGCGGTGGCCGGCATGGAATCAGGCAGCATCGACATCGTCATCGGCACCCACAAGCTGGTGCAGGACGGCATCAAGTTCAAGAACCTGGGCCTTGTCATCATCGACGAAGAACACCGCTTCGGCGTCCGCCACAAGGAACAGCTCAAGGCCCTGCGCAGCGAAGTGGATGTACTCACGCTGACCGCCACCCCCATCCCGCGCACCCTGGCCATGTCGCTGGAGGGGCTGCGCGACTTCTCCGTCATCGCCACTGCCCCCAGCCGTCGGCTGGCCATCAAGACCTTTGTCGCCAACTGGAGCGACGGCGTTATCCGCGAAGCCGTCCTGCGCGAACTCAAGCGCGGCGGCCAGGTGTTCTTCCTGCATAACGAGGTAGACACCATCATCAATATGCACGAGAAGCTCGCCGCCTTGCTGCCCGAGGCCCGCATAGGCGTCGCCCATGGCCAGATGCGCGAACGCGATCTGGAACAGGTGATGCGCGACTTCAACCAGCAGCGCTTCAACCTGCTGCTGTGCACCACCATCATCGAAACCGGTATCGACATTCCCAATGCCAATACCATCATCATGAACCGCGCCGACAAGTTCGGCCTGGCCCAGTTGCACCAGATGCGCGGTCGCGTCGGCCGCTCCCATCACCAGGCCTACGCCTACCTGCTGGTCCCCGACATCAAGGCCCTGACGGCCTCGGCGCAAAAGCGCCTGGAAGCCATCCAGCAGATGGAAGAACTGGGCTCCGGCTTTTATCTCGCCATGCACGATCTGGAAATCCGTGGCGCCGGTGAGGTGCTGGGAGACGACCAATCCGGCGAGATGCAGGAAATCGGCTTCTCGCTGTATTCCGCCATGCTCAACGAAGCCGTCAAGGCGCTCAAGAAAGGGGTGGAGCCCGATCTCAACGCCCCGCTGGGCGTCGCGACCGAAATCAACCTGCACAGCCCCGCCCTGCTGCCCAATGACTACTGCCCCGATGTGCACGAACGGCTGGTCATCTACAAGCGCCTGGCCAACTGCGAAACCAACGACGAGTTGGACGACATGCAGCAGGAGCTGATCGACCGCTTCGGCCTGCTGCCGCCGCCAGCCAAGATACTGCTGGATTGCCACCGCCTGCGCCTGGTAGCCAAGCCCATGGGCGTACTCAAGCTCGATGCTTCCGAGATCGCCATCTCGGTACAGTTTGCCGCGCAGAATACCCTGGACCCCATGAAGGTCATGAAACTGATACAGACAAAGCGCAACTACAAACTGGCCGGGCCAGATCGCCTGCGGGTGGAAAGCGCCCTGCCCGACCCGGCCATCAGGGCCGTGCGGGTCAAGGAACTGCTGGCCGAACTCAGCTGACTGGCAATCACCGCACCCAGCCCCGACCCCACCCCTACAACATGCCTGCAACACAGGCATGCGAGGCTAGTTCAATCAAAACAAGCACTTCGCGCCGGGTGGAAAAAACAACCATCCGCCATCCGCGCCCGTGCTTGTATGCCCCCATGTTTTTGACCACAATCAAATCAAACCGGAGGACGTAATGACAGCAGTACCGGCCCTCAGCCTGCCCATGACGGGCGACCAGATTTTCGACACGGCCCAACTGGCCGGCACCCCCTACGTTCTCTATTTCTACCCCAAGGACAACACCCCAGGCTGCACCACCGAAGGCGGTGATTTCCGTGATCACCACGCCGCCTTCCTGGCCGCTGGCACGCAAGTGTTCGGCGCCAGCCGCGACAGCCTCAAGTCGCACGAGAACTTCAAGGCCAAGATGGCCTTCCCATTCGAACTGGTATCCGACCCCGAAGAGCAGCTGTGCGAAGCCTTCGGCGTGATGAAGATGAAGAATATGTACGGCAAGCAGGTGCGCGGCATAGAGCGCAGCACCTTTGTCGTCGATGGCAAGGGACAGATTGTGAAGGAATGGCGCGGCGTGAAGGTGCCGGGCCATGTGAGCGATGTGCTAGCTTTCGTGCAAACGATGAAATGACCGAAACGCCCGTCCCTGTGACGGGCGTTTTGCTTTGTGGAGCCGGATGAGCGCCGCGAGCAAAACCCAACGTAGCACTGCTGGCCAGGCGTGCAGCAGGCGCGTGCAACAGGCGCGCGGAGCAGACCGTCCAGACAGCACGGCCGGTCTGCTCCGCAACGCCAGCCGGGTTTTGTCAGCGGCACCGATTTGGTACCGGTTCTCGCGACGTCGGCCACAAGCCGACCTATCACCTAGCCCGAGGAAAATATGGCCGCTGCCCGTAAAGCCAAAACCACCAAGCTCTTTGTGCTGGATACCAATGTACTGATGCACGACCCCACCAGCCTGTTCCGCTTCGAGGAACACGACGTCTGCCTCCCCATGGTCACCCTCGAAGAACTCGATGGCCACAAGAAAGGCATGAGCGAAGTCGCCCGCAACGCCCGCCAGGCCAGCCGGTTCCTGGACGATATCGTCAGCGGCAAGGAAGGTGAGATCAACCAGGGCGTCTCCCTGAAAGACCCATCCAAGGGCATGGCCACCGGCAGTCTGTTCCTGCAGACCCAGGCCACCCGCATCGAACTACCTGCCGACCTGCCCGTCGGCAAGGCTGACAACCAGATACTTACCGTCGTCATGCAACTGGCGCAGCAGCATGCCAAGCGCGAAGTCGTGCTGGTGTCCAAAGACATCAATATGCGCATCAAGGCGCGCGCCCTGGGTCTGGCGGCAGAAGACTACTTCAACGATCAGGTGCTGGAAGACACCGACCTGCTCTATACCGGCGTACGCGAGATAGACCAGAACTTCTGGGAGAAAAATGGCAAGGACATGAAGAGCTGGCAGGAAGGTGGCCGCGCTTACTACCAGCTCAAGGGCAATGACTGCGCCAGCCTGCTGCTCAACCAGATGGTCTGGCAGGAGGCCGACAAACCCTTCCTGGCCATGGTCAAATCGGTCGAAGGCAAGACCGCGGTACTGGAGTCGCTGAAGGACTATAGCCATCCCAAGAACGCCATCTGGGGCATTACCGCCCGCAACCGCGAGCAGAACTTCGCCATCAATCTGCTGATGAACCCCGATATCGACTTCGTCACCCTGCTGGGCCAGGCCGGTACCGGCAAGACCCTGCTGACGTTGGCATCGGCCCTGATGATGACGTTGGAGGAAAAGCGCTACACCGAGATCATCATGACCCGCGTCACCGTGCCGGTGGGCGAGGACATCGGCTTCCTGCCCGGCACCGAGGAAGAAAAGATGGCCCCCTGGATGGGCGCCCTGGAAGACAACCTGGACGTGCTGAACCAGACCGATGGCGAGTCCGGCGAATGGGGCCGCGCCGCTACCCGCGACCTGATACGGTCACGCATCAAGATCAAATCGCTCAACTTCATGCGCGGCCGCACCTTCCTCAACAAGTTTCTCATCATCGACGAAGCACAGAACCTCACCCCCAAGCAGATGAAGACCCTGATCACCCGTGCCGGCCCCGGCACCAAGGTGGTCTGCCTGGGCAATATCGCCCAGATCGACACCCCCTACCTGACAGAGGGATCGTCCGGCCTCACCTATGTGGTGGATCGCTTCAAGGGCTGGGGCCATTCTGGCCACATCACCCTGCAGCGGGGCGAGCGCTCACGCCTGGCCGACCACGCCGCCGAAGTACTATAACCTCCCCGCCCCGGCCAGCCCCTTGGCAGGCTGGTTCGAGGCAGGCCCATCCCATCAAACCGCCCGGCCACTGCAGCAAGCCGGGCGTTTTTTCATCGCCATTGGCCGTACGGCAGCTAAAATGATGGCAGACCAACGAGGCGAACCGCATGACCATCATTGCCGTATTCAATCAGAAGGGTGGCGTAGGCAAGACCACCACCACCGCCAACCTGGCCGCCGCCATGGCCCGCAACGGGCTGGCGCCATTGGTGATCGACCTGGACCCGCAGGCCCACCTGACCAGCATGTCCGGCCTCACCCCAAAGGCCAACCGCACGGTCTACAGCTTCTACCAGAACCAGACGCCCCTATCGGAACTGGTGACCGAGTTGGGCAACCAGGTCAACCTGATTCCCTCGCATATGGAACTGGCCAAGGTCGATATGATGCTGACCCAGAACCGGCGCGACTTGCGGCGGCTGAAAAAAGCCATGGCAGATGAAATGCTGGCCGATAGCGATACCCCCGTCCTGATCGACTGCTGCCCCATGATCGGCGTACTGTCGCTCTCGGCGCTGATGGCAGCCGATGCCGTACTGGTACCCGTCACCGCCGAATACCTCGCGATGAACGGCGCCCAGCAGCTGGACCAGACCCTGAAAGGCCTGGCCACCAAGGGCCTCTATCGCCCTCGCAAGGTATTCATCAACCGCTACCAGCGCGGCCACCCCACCTCAGAGAAAGTCTCCCACGAACTGACCCGCCGCTATGGCAAGGACTTCTGCCGCACCCGCGTGTTCGAGAGCCAGAGCATTCTGGAAGGCGTAGGCAGCAATCAGGATGTTTTCAGTTTCGCCCCCGACTCGGAAAGCGCCGAGGACTTCAGCTACCTGTTGGACGAACTGATTGAATCCGGCTTCATCAAGGTGAGTTTGTGATAGTACGCATCCTGTTCGCTCTCAGTCTCATGGCCTCGGCCCTGGCGGCCGACGTGGACAAGCTATGGGACTACGACAAACCGGCGGTATCGGAAACCCGTTTTCGCAAAGCACTGGAACAAGCCCAGCAGGCCGGCGACGGCGCAACCGCGGGCGAACTCCTCACCCAGATCGCCCGTGCCCAAGGCCTGCAGGGCAACTTCCAGGCCGGCAATCTCACGCTCGACACCGTACTGCCCACCATGGGCCAGTTGCCACCCGCCGTCAGCGTGCGCTACCTGCTGGAACGCGGCCGCCTGATCAACTCAGCCGGCGAGCCCAAGAAAGCCTGGCGCTGGTTCCGCAACGCACTCTCGCTGGCACAGCGCCACAACCTGGACTTCTACACCATCGACGCCCTGCATATGCTGGGCATCGTCGATAGCGGCAAGGCCACGCTGGAATGGAACCAGCAAGCCATACAGCTGGCCGAAAAGAGCAGCGACATGCGCGCCAAGGACTGGCTGGGCTCGCTCTACAACAACCAGGGCTGGACCTACCACGACCAGAAAGACCTGCCCAAGGCGCTCGACTACCTGCGCAAGGCGCAGGCCTGGCACGAGGCGCACGGCAGCGGTAAATCACTGCTGGTAGCCCGCTGGAGCGTGGCCAAGGTACTGCGCGAAAGCGGCGAAGTGGAACGCGCCCTGACCATCCTGCTGGACCTGGAACGCGCCTGGCAGCGCCAGGGAGAGGAAGATGGTTACGTCTACGAGGAAATCGGCGAGAACCTGCTACTGACCGGCCGCCGCGACGAGTCCCGCAACTACTTCGCCCGCGCCCTTGCCGTGCTATCCAAGGACGAATGGCTGGTCAAGGCGGAACCGGCACGGATGCAACGGCTGCGGCAGCTGGCGCAGTAGCGTCATACCAGACGGCAAGCCCCAGCAACCTTGCACCGGCGCCGTCTACAGCTAGGTCGGCCTTAGCAAAGCGGTGCCTGCCGCATGGGGCGGATAGAAATACCAGGGCCCCATCGAACTGCTGAGCTACTCGGGGTTCACGGCAACCTCGTCAGCCCACCCAGGCACCACAGACCCCGCATTGCACCGCATACAGCCGTCGTCGAGCGTAGCTACTTCAAATACCTCGCCACAATCGCCTGCGCCTCGCCGCTACGGTGCTGTTGCGCCAGCTCCCTGTCCAGATCAGCAATAAATGCCTTCTGTGTAGCGTCAGTTTCGCCTGGGCCGAATACCACATGGGCCGATTCGCTGGAGAGCGTCATTGTTTCGCGCAGGTCCAACGCAGCCATCGACGCCTTGATGCGAGGATCGCGCTGCAGGCGCTTGAAGTTCCAGAGGATGGAAAGCCGGTCATTGACATAGCAATGGGTCTTGCCCGCCGCCAGCGCCAGCAGGTTTTCCTCGTTGCCTTTGAACTGCGTGACCCTGATCGCACCGGATTGCCTGGCCTGCACAAACACATCGCTCATGGCAAAGCCCTGGTTGATGCCTATACGCAGGTCACCATAGTCCCGGGGCCAATCTGTTCGGGGTGATTGCAATACCTGCTGCCTGCAGAATACCGCCACATGCTCCAGCTGCAGCGGGGCAGAGTAATGCTTGATATAAGCTCGCTCAGACCGACGGTAGGAGGCAAACAAGCCAAAAATCCGCCCCTGCGCCAGCTCTGCCAAGCCCCGCTCCCAAGGGATGGGCCGCAGCTCCACCTGGTATTGCTTGAGCCTGGCCACAGCTGCCCGAACCTGGTCCACATAGATGCCCTTCAAGCGCCCCTGCTCGACATAGGAGTAAGGGGGAAACGCCTCATCCGCATAGAGCACAATGGGCGCAGCCTGGCAGGTGGTGGCGTACAGCCACAACGGCACGGTCAGCAGCGTACGCCGGGTGGTCGTGCTACACACCATGCATCACCCCATCAAGTCGCAAATAGACGCGGCATGGCATACCCAGTCCGGCTGGGTAACAGACCGTAGCACCGCCACCGCAAACGGGTAGGACAACACCACAGGCATCTTATCCGCAGCCATCATTCCCCAGACGACCAGCCGCCACCTGGCAACGCCGCATTCTCGAAGCGCGACCAATGGCCCAGGAAGGTCAGCTTGACCACACCCGTCGGGCCGTTACGATGCTTGCTAACGATGATCTCGGCCAAGCCCTTATCGGGCGAATCCGGGTTGTAGTACTCGTCCCGGTACAGAAACATGATCAAGTCGGCATCCTGCTCAATGGCGCCCGATTCCCGCAAGTCAGACATCATGGGACGCTTGTTGGGCCGTTGTTCCACCGAACGGCTCAACTGCGACAGGGCAATTACCGGTACCCGTAGCTCCTTGGCCAGGCCCTTGAGCGAGCGGGAGATTTCACCCACTTCGGTAGCCCGGTTCTGATCCTTGCCCGAGCCCGACATCAGCTGTATGTAGTCGATGACGATCAGGCCCAGCTTGCCGTCGAACTGCCGCGCCAGGCGGCGGGCGCGGGCGCGTAGTTCCAGCGCCGTCAGGCCTGGCGTTTCGTCGATAAAGATATTGGCCTCAGAGAGCTTGCCGGCGGCATAGGTCAGCTTCTGCCAATCGTCATCCTCCAGCCGGCCAGTCTTGATCTTGTGCTGATCCAGCCGCCCTACCGAACCGATCATACGCATGGCCAGTTGCGCACCGCCCATTTCCATCGAGAAGATCGCCACCGGCAAGGCCGAATCGATAGCCACATTCTCGGCGATGTTGACCGAAAAGGCCGTCTTACCCATGGAAGGCCGCCCGGCCACAATGATCAGGTCACCGGGCTGCAAGCCCGATGTCTTGCCATCCAGGTCAGAGAAACCGGTAGGTGTCCCGGTCACCTCATCAGGGTTGTCGCGGCTGTACAGTTCATCAATCCGGGTGACCACCTCTTTGAGCAACTGTGGCATGCCCAGAAAACCCTGCTTGCCACGGGCAGACTGCTCGGCAATCTCGAACACCTTGCCTTCAGCCTCATCCAGCAGCTGTGCCGCTTCGCGGCCACGGGGGCTATAGGCGGCATCGGCAATTTCGGTACCGATAGCGGCCAACTGCCGCATGATGGAGCGCTCGCGCACGATCTCGGCATAGCGCTTGATATTGGCGGCACTGGGTACGTTCTGCGCCAGGCTGGCCAGGTAGCTCAGGCCACCCACATAGGCCAGCTGGCTAGCATTGTCCAGCGATTCTGCCACCGTCACCGCATCCGCCGGGCGGCCGGTTTCCACCAACCGCGACACATGGCGGAAGATCACACGATGGTCGTCACGGTAGAAGTCCGGCTCGGTAATCGCGTCCGCAATCCTGTCCCAGGAACCATTGTCGATCAGCAGGCCGCCCAATACCGACTGCTCCGCCTCCACCGAGTGCGGCGGTGTGCGGATGGCAGCTACCTGCGGGTCCAGCGACAATTCATGGTCGCCAAAATCCTGTATGTCTTCTTGATTGAATTGCATGTAACCCTGTTGAAACTTAGGATACGCGACCTTATGCCGCGAACTAGGCTGGTATTCTACCAGTCGCGACCACACCCATGCCCCAAGTCCGTAAATCCGTCCTCGTGCCCTACCCGGCCAAATTGATGTTCGACCTGATCGATCGGGTCGAGGATTACCCACAGTTCCTGCCCTGGTGCGGCCAGACCCAGATCCACCTGCGTGATCACGACTGGACCGTCGCCACCATAGGCATAGACTACCTGGGTCTGAAATCGGCATTCACCACCGAAAACCGCAAGCAGGCCGACCTTATCAGCATGGAGCTGAAAGACGGCCCTTTCCGGGCGCTCACCGGAGCATGGCGCTTCCACGCGCTGGCGGACGACGCCTGCAAGATAGAATTCGAGCTTGACTACGAGTTTTCCAGCCGCACGCTGGAAAGCCTGGTCGGCCCAGTATTCAGCAAGATAGCGGGCACCTTTGTCGATGCCTTCGTCAAAGAGGCAGACAGGCGGCACGGATGAGCACGATGATCAGCATAGAAGTAGCCTACGCCCGGCCAGATACGCAGGCTATCGTTGCCCTGAACCTGCCCGCAGGCAGCACGATCGCCACCGCCATCACCGCATCGGGCCTCACCGAACGCTTTACCGAGCTATCGCAGGCCAAGCTGACAGCCGGTGTGCATGGTCATGTCAGAGCGCTGGATACCCCGCTGCGGGAAGGCGACAGGGTGGAAATCTACCGCCCCCTGATCGCCGACCCCAAAGATGCCCGCCATCGCCGGGTAGCCCTGGGCAAAACCATGAAACGGGACGACGGCGCCTAGCGAGCCCGGCGGGGCCACGACGAAGCAGAGACCTTGCACGGGCGCCAACACCTCGCCGGCGCCCTAGCTATTCCACCTTGGCGGCGCTTAATTACTGCCCTTGCATACCCGCTGCTGAGCCTTGGTATTCTCGGCAATCTTCGCCTGGCGCTCCGCCTCCGGCATCTTCACATTCTTGCCGTCCGGCCCGGTGGTAAAAACCTCCTTGGCGCCCAGTGCCTTCAAGTTGGCATTGGCATTGGCGCACAGCACCTTGGCCTCCTCCGCCGTCGGTACACCAGCCTGTATCACATTGCCCTTGCCCGCTGCCTGGGGTGGCGCCACCTGCACCACGCCAGCCGGTGAGCGCAGCTTCATCTGCTCACTCTTCACCATGGCGGGCGGCTGATCGCCGTACTGCACCTGGCCATTGGCGTCGACCCACTTGTACACCTTGGCGTGCGCCAGGGTGGCTGCCAGGGCCACGCCTACCAGGCACAGGCCACGTACATTCGTCATGCTCATATCAATTCCTCACTGCTGGCTGCCTCAAGCGGCAGGGTCTCCGTTGCTTCGTGCTCAAACCGCACATGCTCGATCTCGACAAAACGCTTGCTGATCTTCTCACTGCTGATCTGTACCTGCTGCGCATCCTCATGCGCCTGGCGGATATGCGTAGCCAAGTTCTTCATGCGCGTATCAAACCGGCGGAAGTCTTCCGACAAGCGCGACAGCGCCGCCTTGATAATATGCACCTGTTGACGCGTTTCCACATCCTTGATGACAGCACGCGCCGTATTGAGCACGGCCATCATGGTGGTCGGCGACACAATCCACACCCGCTTGCCCATGGCGTACTGCACCAGGTCGGGATGGTAGGCATGGATCTCGGCAAAAACCGCCTCGGCCGGGATAAACATCACGGCACCATCCGCCGTCTCACCCGCCACGATGTATTTGTCGCTGATGGCGTCGATATGTTTCTTCACATCCACCTTGAACTGCCGCTGCGCCATCAAGCGCTCGGATTCCACACTGGTACCGAACATCCTGTGATAGTTCTCCAACGGGAACTTGGAATCCACTGCGACCGTTCCAGTCGGCTCCGGCAACTTCAGTATGCAGTCCGCCCGGGTGCCATTGCTCAGCACCGCCTGCAACTGGTAGCAGGAAGCCGGCAGCACATTGCTCACCAGATGCTCCAGCTGCACCTCGCCAAAAGCCCCACGCGAGCGCTTGTCGCCCAGCAACTCCTGCAGGCTCACCACATTGCTGGTCAAGCCATCTATCTTCTTCTGCGCCTCGTCTATCGTCGCCAGGCGCGCCATCACGCTGGCAAAGGTCTCATTGGTCTTCTTGAAGCCCTCATCCAGCCGCTCGCTTACCTTGCCCGAAATCTGCTCCAGCCGCTTGTCCACCCCCTCGCTCAGCAAGGTAATCGACTGAGTCAACTGCTCGGTGGTGCGGCGCAGGGTATTGAGTAACAGCTCCTGCTGCGCCCGTCCCTGCTCACCCACCTGCTTGCCCACCGATTCCAGCACCTCGGTGCGCAAGGCATCCTGCTTTTGCTGCACAGTCTGCGAAATCTCAGCCAGTTGCTTGGCTATGGCCTCCCGGCTGTCGGCCAGAGCCTGGGCCTGCGTCAGCTGCATCGATTGCAAGGCTGCCGTCTGGGCAATCTGCGCCGCCTGCAGTGCCTCGGTCTGGGTCGCCCTCAGGCTGTCCAGGCCTACCCGGGTGTCTTTCAGCTCCGCCCCCACCGATTCGCGCAAGCGATCAAACGACTGCCCCACGCTATCACGCAGGCGCTCGCCCGATTCGGTCACGCTGTTCCGCAAACGCTCACTCTGCTCGGCAAATCCATGGCTCAATGCCTCAGATTGCCGCTGCAAACCACCATGCAAATCATTGAGCATGGCCCTGTGCTTCTCTTCCAGCTGGGCAGACAACAAATCCAGCGTGGTGCGCTGTGACTGGGCCAACTGCCCCAACCGCACCACCACCAGAATGCCCGCCAACAGCACAACCACCGCCACGATGCCAAACAGCAGTTCAACCATGTAGATATTCCAAAAGCATGTTCATTGAGCGCGATGATACGCCGAGTCAGGCCTGCCGTATGGAAGACCGCACAGCCGGCGTCGCCCATAAATTCCAAATCGATCTAAAAAAACAATTCCAATTTCCTATTTGAGATTTACCGATACCGGCATCATGCCCAGCAACAGCACCAAGGGTACACATACTGTGCTTGATAAGCCCCGCCCAGGGCACTATCAGAAACCTCAGCGCGCCGATGGGGGCCGACCCATGCAAGACAAGGGCAGCCCCGTAGCGCGATGAAAGTGTGGTTGCCGAAAGCGCCCCAGCCATAATGAGACTGCCGATTGGCAGCCATTCGCTCACCTCCAACCCGATAGGCGGAGCCCATGCCCACCATGCCTCCCTTAGTGCTACACCCAGGCTGGCAAAATTCCGGCCCCGAACACTGGCAAAGCCACTGGCAAACCAGCCAGCCCGGCAGCAGCCGCGTCCCACAGACCGATTGGGACCACCCCAACCTGAACGACTGGATACAGACGCTGGATAGGCACCTGGCCCAGCAAGCTCAGCCCGTACTACTGGCCTGCCACAGCCTGGGCTGCCTCACCCTGCTGCACTGGCTCGCCCACTACCCGCAGCATCAACACCGCGTTGCCGGCGCCCTGCTGGTTGCCCCGGCCGACGTCGAACGCGACCACGCCCCGGCCGAGATACAAGGCTTCGCACCTATACCCCATCAGCGGCTACCTTTTCCCAGCATCGTGGTCGCCAGCGACAACGACCCCTATTGCCAGCTGGCGCGTAGCCAGCAATTTGCGCAACAATGGGGCTCCGGCTTTTACTTGCTCACTGGCGCAGGCCATATCAATGCCCAAAGTGGGCTGGCCGACTGGCCCGAGGGGTTGGCCTTGCTGCAGGGGATTGCGAGAGACATCAGTGACTAAGCAAGTATGGGGCGAGTGACCGTATTGGGAGCGCTTAACCCAAGAGTCGTCTTGTTTTCCGCACTTCCTAAACAGCCGATGGAATGCAAATAGCGCACCCCATTGATTGTTCAGCAAAAGCGGCCATATCGAGTCTGCGCCCCTTTCCTTACTTGATGCTTGATGGGCACCGCTACGTTGCTTGCTACAAGCTACGCTCGAAATGCTTGACCAGCAGGTGCAGCTCTCCGGCCGTCTCCGATAGCTGCTCCACCGAGCCACCAGCAGCCCCCATGCTATTGCTGTTCTCTTCGGTCAAGGCACTCATGCGCTCCATGCTACGCGCAACCTCACCCGAGGCCTGGCTTTGCTGGCTCAGCATATTGGCAATATCCTGGGCCGAGGCTGACACCGCCTCGCTGGAAATCTTGATCGCATCCAGCGCAGCATGGCTTTGATGAATATAGCGGGTGCTCTCCTCCACCTTGCCTGTCGCAAGTTGCATGGCCGATAGCGCAGTATTGGTCTGGCCCACGATGCGGTCTATGGTAGTGGCGATTTCGGCAGTACTTTGCGTGGTACGTTCAGCCAACTTGCGCACCTCGTCCGCCACCACCGCAAAACCACGCCCGGTTTCACCTGCCCTTGCCGCTTCGATGGCGGCATTGAGGGCCAGCAGATTCGTCTGATCGGCAATTTCCTTGATGGTCAGGGTCACTTTGTTGATGGCCAGGACCTCTTGGCTCAATTGATCGATGACGTTCTGCGCACCGTGTACCCGTTCCACCAACTCATGACTAACCGACAGGGTTGAACGCATGGCCCCCACCCCCTCCCCCACCAGCGTCATGGTGGTCTGGGCATGGTGTGAGCTGCGTGTGGTTGCTTCAGATATTTCATTCACCGAGACCGACAACTGCTCCAATGCCGCCGCCACACTGGCAATCCCATCGGACTGCTGATTGCCTCGATGCACTACATCCGCCACCTCCTGGTTTACCGAGCGGGACTGATCACTGACGCTGTCCGCTGCCGAGACCACGTCGGACATGATGGCGCGCAAATTGATCTGCATGGACTTAAGGCCGTTCAGCAACTGTCCATATTCACTGGCGGCATCGGTATCCAACTCAAAACGAAAGTCGCCCTCAGATAGCTTACGCAAGGCCAAGTCGGCACGCTGCAACGGCACTTGCATGCCCAACCATGTCCAGATGCCCAAACCGGTCGCGACAACAAGGCCTGCCAAGGCTGTCAGCCAGAACGGGCTACCCAGCATAGGCAAGCCATCCATCAGTAGTACCGGTACCAGCGCCAGTGCAAGCATACGGGCTGCCATGGGTATACGCCGTGGTGCACGCGTAGCAGGAAACGCCTGCTGCTTCTGGTTGATGGCGCGGTAAAGCGCATCGGTGCGTCTGACCTCGGCGGCATCAGGTCGGTTGCGAACCGACATATAACCCACTTTCTGCCCCTGCTCATACAGCGGGGTAGCATAGGCCTCTACCCAATAGTAATCGCCATTCTTGCAGCGGTTCTTAACCAGTCCTCGCCAGGGCAAATCCGACTGAAGCGTACGCCACATATCGGCAAAGGCTTCAGGTGGCATGTCCGGATGGCGGACAAGATTATGTGAGCTCCCCAGCAGTTCATCTTTCTGGAAACCACTGATCTCGATGAATGCCGGATTGACGTAGCGGATGATGCCTTTCAGGTCGGTCTTGGTGACCACTGGGCGCTTAGGGTCGAGATGATGCTCCACCTCGGTGACAGGCAAGTTTTTTCTCATTTAGCCAGTTCCGGTTGAGGTTAAGCCCGGCGCGCTTCCTCCAGCATGCCATGGCTTAATAAGCCTATAGCCAGTAGGGATATATACAAGGCCTATCTCCGCGCTCACCTCGGCAATCGCAGTAGCCCCCTTATCCGCATGAGTACCGCCTCAACAGCCGCAGCCTAGCAAAACGACTATGGCCGGGAAACTCCCGGCCATAGTGCTATCCATCAACCCGCAGCTTAGGTCTTATGCAACCTTGCGCTCCAGCATATGCACGTTATCGCCATCAATGGCGATCTTTCGCGGTTTCAGCACCTCAGGGATCTCGCGCACCAGCTCGATATTGAGCAGGCCATTCTCGAGACCGGCGCTGACCACCTTTACATGATCAGCCAGGCGGAAGCGGTGCTCGAAGTCGCGGGTGGCAATACCCCTGTGCAGAAAGGTCGGCTTGGCATCGGCGCGTTGCTTGCGACCAACCACCTTGAGCGTGTCGCGCTCTATCTCGATATCCAGTTCGCTGCGGTCAAAACCGGCCACCGCCATCGAGATGCGGTATTGATCATCCCCCAGCAACTCGATGTTGTAGGGGGGATAGCTGGGCTGGGCATCATTGCGCAGCGCTTCATCCATCATGTGTGCCAGGCGGTCATAGCCTATGGCGGAACGATACAGTGGGGAGAAGTCGAAGTTTTGCATGGTTCATATCCTCTGATAGCAAGCGATATCGGTTGTTGGCGGGCCTCCGTTGAGCACCCGCAAGAGGAAGATATGAACGCGTTTTCGGATTTCAAGCGTGATCTTTTCAAAAACCCTGATAGCCCTAAGGTGCTACCAGCACCTTGCCGCTGCAGCCATATAAAAAGGCGATAACCGTTGCCGATCACCGCCTTTTTTCAACTATCCAGCCCGCGTGTCGGGCCGGTTTCACGTATCAGAATCTATACCCATCTATGCACCACTTACCGTCGCCATCGGCGCCAAATTGGCCAGGCCTTGCTGCAACGGATGCGAGGTCCTCCTCCTCTTGGTGTTCCTTAGCGCTGCCGTGATGATTTCATCTACTGACATGTCACTACGAGATGGAATATATCCTGACGTGATCATTTGCGAATCCTCCGTTTGGGGGAAAACACGCACTATTTCTACACAGTACGCGGTCAGATAGGCCTTTGCCCGCCCGGTGTTCCTGCAAGCTACTGACAACACGTTGTCAGTAGCCCCGGTGCAGACTGCAGCCAAACAGACCGGGGGAAACACAGATGGCCGTAGGCTTACTCGACTTTGGCAGGCGGTGGTGGTGCGTGTTGCAGGCCGGCATAAAAGGTTTGCATCAACCATTCGGCCTGGTCGGCAAGGTTGAACTCGCGCAGCTCCAGCCACTCGCGTATGCAGCCTATCAAGTAGCTGTTCAGGGCAAAGGCAGCCAAGTCGCAGTTCACATGGGCAGGAATCTGCCCCAGGCGCTGTGCGGCCTGCAGCACCGTGCTCAATTGGCGTCGGCACCGGGCAGCGCGTTCAGCTTCTTCGGCCATGACCTCAGCCACCACGTCGCACAGCTCTGTCTTGAACAGAATGATCTCGAATACCCGCGTGGTGCGGCTGTCATTGGCCACCAGGCAGAGTATGCGGGCACCGTCGCGTGTCAGCTGTCCCAGCGGGTCGGGGCCGGGATCAGCCACCTGGGCGTCCAGCATGGCCTGCATGGGCAGCGACACCCTGTCACACATGGCAGTGAAGATGGCCGTCTTGTTATCGAAGTGCCAATACACCGCCCCTCGCGTCAGACCTGCATCACGTGCGATATCGTCGAGGGTGGCGCGGCTCACCCCTTTTGCATGGAAAACCCGCTCAGCTGCATCCAGCAGCTGCTCACGCGTTTCCGCCGCCTGTTCCTTGGTTCGTCTAGCCATAGCCAATTATATATTGCCGTACCGCCAAAGAAATTAATAACCCTGGCGTCAGCAGTGTTTACAAACATACGTGTATGTATCTAAAATCCGCTCCTACGTCAAATCCGGCAGGCGGGCTACACGGTGCAGCGCCAACTGTATCGTGGGGGAAATACACACTGTCGCTTGGCGGTAGCGGCCTGTGCTACCTATGCTGCCTATCTACCGCCATTGCATCCGGGCCCGCCAGCCCCAGCGCTTTCTTTTCTTAGTATCGCGAGGACTTACCCATGCACGCCTCACGCACCATCCCCTCCTTACCCTATGCCAAGCGCCTGGCGCCGGTACTGATACTCAGCGGCCTGCTGGCTGCCTGCGGCCAGGCGCCACAGCAAGGCGGTGGCGGTTTTCCGCCCCCCATGGTCACCTACCAGACCCTGGTGGCGGGCGATGTCCCGGTGGATTTCGAGTATCCCGGCCAGACTGCCGGCTCGCGTGAAGTCGAGATCCGCGCGCGGGTCAGCGGTATCGTTGACAAGCGCCTGTACACCGAAGGCAGCCAGGTCAAGGCCGGCCAGCCCTTGTTCCGTATCGACCCTGCCCCGTTTGCCGCTGCCGCCGCTGCGGCAGACGCCAATGTGACCACCGCAGAAGCCCGACTCAAGCAGGCTGAGCGCGATTACAACCGGCTCAAGCCGCTGATCGAGTCCAAGGCCGTCAGCCAGCAGGAATACGACAACGCCGCCTCCGCACTGGATATTGCCCGCGCCAGCCTGAAAGCGGCCCAGGCCCAGGCACGGGCCAGCAATATTGATCTTGGCTACACCGATGTGCGTGCTCCCATTAGCGGTGCCATCGGTCGTGCACTGAAGGTTGAAGGAGCCTTGGCCAATGCCCAGGGTGACAGCCTGCTGGCTACCATGGCCCAGACCGATCCCATCCATGTGAACTTCGCCATCTCGGAAGCCGATCACAGCCGGGTGGCGGCCGAGCTGGAAGCCGGTAGCCTGAAGCTGCCTGAGGGCGGCTACGTGGTGAAGCTGAAGACGGCCGGTGGCCAGTGGTTGAAGCAGACCGGCAAACTGGACTTCAGCGATTACAAGGCCGACAACAATACCGGCGCCTATTCCAGTCGGGCTGAACTGGCCAACCCCAAGGGTGAACTGAGCCCCGGCCAGTTTGTACGTGTGCTGCTCAGCGGCGCCACCCGCCCCAATGCCATTGCCGTACCCCAGCGCGCCGTGCTGGATGGCCCGCAGGGCAAGTTTGTCTACACCGTAGGCGCAGGCAAGGATGGCAAGCCCGCTGCCGTGCCTGCTCCCGTCGTCGTCGGCGACTGGGTAAGGCTGGATGGCAAAGAGCCGAATGGCTGGGTGATCAAGCAAGGCCTGAAGGCCGGCGACAAGGTCATTGTAGATGGCATGGCCCGCATCTTCTTCCCCTTCGCCCCTATCGTGCCGCAAACCGCCGAAGAAGCCGCCAAGGCAGCCGCAGCCCAACACGCGCCAGCTGCCAAGCAATAAGGGACCTGACCCATGTTTTCACGCTTCTTTATCGACAGGCCCATCTTCGCCTTCGTGATCTCCATTTTCATGGTGCTCGCGGGTCTGGCGGCGATGCGCGCCCTGCCTATCGCGCAGTACCCCGAGATCGCCCCGCCGGTGGTCACCATCCGCGCCTTCTATCCGGGTGCTTCGGCAGAAACCATCGCCGAGACGGTGGCCGCTCCCATCGAGAACGCAGTAACCGGGGTGGAGGGCATGATGTATATGTCGTCCACCTCCACCTCGAATGGTGCAGTGGAAATCACCGTCACCTTCGAAATCGGCACCAACCCTGATACCGCTGCGGTAAACGTCAACAACCGGGTAAAGCAGGCTGATGCCCGCCTACCAGAGGAAGTCCGCCGCCAGGGCGTATCTGTCGAGAAGGGCTCGTCCGCCTTCCTCCAGGTGCTGGCTTTCTACTCGCCTGATGGCCGCTACACCGATCTTTATACGTCGAACTACATCACGCTCAATGTGCTGGATTCGATCAAGAAGATACCGGGTACCACCAGCGTGCAGATCTTCGGTGCCAAGGACTACGCCATGCGTATCTGGCTCAAGCCAGACCGCATGACCCAGCTCAAGGTTACTGTGCCGGAGGTCGCGGCAGCGCTGGCCGAGCAGAATGCCCAGTTCGCCGCAGGCAAGATTGGCCAGTCGCCTACCGGTGGCGGGCAGGAAATGGTTTACACCGTGACCGCCAAGGGCCGCCTGGCGAGCGAGGCCGAGTTTGAGAATGTCATCATTCGCTCCAATAGCGACGGTAGCCAGCTGCGCCTGAAGGATATTGCCCGCATCGAGCTGGGTTCCAAGGATAACGACTTCAACGGTACCTATAACGGCAAACCTGCCGTGCTGATGGGCGTATTCCTGCAGCCTGGCTCCAACGCCCTGCAAGTGGGTGACGAAGTCAAGGCCGCCATTGCCAAGGCAGCCGAAAGCTTTCCGCAGGGCATGACCTATGCCATTCCTTACGACACCACGCGCTTTGTGGAAGTGTCGATCAAGGAAGTGGTGAAGACGCTGGCAGAAGCCATGGTGCTGGTGTTCCTGGTGGTATTCCTGTTCCTGCAGAACTGGCGCGCTACCCTGATACCGACCCTGGCCGTACCGGTATCCCTGATTGGTACCTTCGCCGGCCTGCATATGCTGGGGTACTCCATCAACACGCTCACGCTGTTCGGCATGGTGCTGGCCATCGGTATCGTGGTGGATGACGCCATCGTGGTGCTGGAGAACGTCGAACGCATCATGCATGAGCAGCATCTGCCTGCCCGTGAAGCAGCTATCCTGGCCATGAAGGAAGTGACCGGCCCGGTGATCGCCATCGTGTTGGTGCTATGTGCCGTGTTTGTGCCGATTGCCTTCCTGGGTGGCCTGACCGGTGAGCTGTACCGCCAGTTTGCCGTCACAATCTCCATTGCCGTGGTGCTCTCAGGCATCGTCGCGCTGACCATGACCCCCGCCCTGTGCGTGCTGATGCTCAAGCGCGAGCACAAGCAAACTGCGCGCTTCTTCCTCTGGTTCAACGACTGGTTCCATCGCATGACCGGTCACTACATCGGTGGCGTGACCTTCTTCATGAAGCGTTCGCTGCTGGGTATCTTCCTGTTCCTGGGCATGGTGGCCATCACCGTGGGCATGTTCAAGCTCACCCCTGGCTCCTTGGTGCCGGATGAAGACCAGGGCTACTACATCGGTGCGGTGTTCCTGCCCGATGGCGCCTCGCTGGAGCGCACCGACAAGGTGGTGAAGGAAGTCATCGCCGCGATCCAGTCCAACCCAGCCAACGAACACGTCATGGCTTTCAGCGGCATGGACTTCATCGGTGGCGGCTTCAAGAACAACGCGGCAACCATCTTTGTCAGCCAGAAGCACTGGGACGAACGCAGCGTCAGCACTCAGGAGCTGGTGGGCGAGCTGTTCATGAAGACCGGCGGCATCAAGGAGGCGCTGGTGCTGGCCTTCAACCCGCCCGCCATCTTTGGCCTGGGCAATACAGGCGGCTTTGAAGTCTATCTGCAGAACCGTGGCGAAGGCGGCAGCAAGAAGCTGGTCGAAGCCATGGGCCCGCTGATGGGTGCATCCCACCAGAGCACCGTGCTCGCTGGCGGCGGCGGCCTGCAAACTCTGTGGAAGCCCAATGCGCCGCAACTGTATGTGGATGTGGATCGCGACCGCGCCAAGGCACTGGGGGTATCGCTCAATGATGCCTTCAATACCCTGGCCGGCACCTTGGGCACCTATTACGTGAACGACTTCAACAAGTACGGTCGCGCCTGGCAGGTGTTGATGAGTGCCGACAACCAGTATCGCAAGCGTCCCGAAGACATAGGCCGCATGTATGTGAAGAACCAGCGTGGCGAAATGGTGCCGCTATCGGCCTTTGCCAAGGTGGAATACACCTCCGGCCCCGATACCGTGGACCGCTACAACAACCTGCCGGCCGTCAAGCTGATGGGGAATGCTGGCCCTGGGTACTCGTCTGGTCAGGCCATTGCGGAGTTCGAGACCCTGGCCAAGAAGATGTTGCCGGCTGATGTGAGCTATGAATGGACCGGCGCCGCTTACCAGGAAAAAAAGGTCTCCAGTGCTGCCCTACTGGCGCTGGGCCTGGCCGTCATCATGGTGTTCCTGATCCTGGCAGCACAGTATGAGAAATGGTCCCTGCCCTTGTCCGTGTTGCTGGCCGTACCGTTCGGTATCTTCGGCGCCCTGGTGGCGGTGAAGCTGCGCGGCTACACCAATGACGTGTACTTCCAGATCGGCCTGTTTACCCTGATAGGCCTGGCAGCCAAGAACGCCATCCTGATCGTGGAGTTTGCGGTGATGAAGCATCACGAGGGCTACCCTGTGGCGGCTGCCGCCATCGAGGCCGCCCGACTGCGCTTCCGCCCCATCATCATGACCTCCATGGCCTTCATCCTGGGCGTGCTGCCGCTGGCCATCAGCAGCGGCGCGGGCGCCGGAGCACGTACCTCGGTAGGTACAGGCGTGGTGGGTGGCATGATAGCGGCCACCTTCCTGGCCATCTTCTTTGTGCCGCTGTTCTACAAGCTGATTACCGACCAACGTATCCGGACCACAGCAGACGAGCTGATCCCGCCCAAGTCCGAGAGCGAATATGGCATCGTTGAAGGAGATCATCGCGATGAAAAGTAAGCTGAAACCTGCGCTGATCGCGCTGGTGGTGGCAGCCGGCCTGGCCGGTTGCGCCACCACCCCGCCTCCGGTATTCGAGCTACCGCAACATCAGACCGAAACAGCCCCGGCCGAGCTATCTGCCTGGTGGACGCAGTTCAACGACCCTACGCTGAACGCACTGGTGACCGAGGCACTGGCCCACAACGCCGATGTACTGACTGCCCTGCAAGGGGTGGATCAATCCAAGGCGACCCTGAGCCAGGCCCGTGTGGCCTTGCTGCCCGATATCAACCTGGGCCTCAACGCCACCCGCCGCAATCCCAGCGACGAAACCGCTCAGCCTGGGCAGAACGGCACCTCGACGGTATACAACGGTGGTGTCTCGATATCGTATGAGATCGACCTTTGGGGACGCGTCTGGAAAGCCAAGGATGCAGCGCTGGCCAATGTTCTGGCCAGCCAGTATGCCCGTGAAGCGACCCGTGCTGCCGTAGCAGCACAGACCGCCAGAAGCTACTTTGCCCTGCTGGCGCTCGATGCCGATGTCGCCCTGCTGACACAGACCCTGGCCACCCGTGACGAAGCCTTGAAGCTGCAGCAAAAGCGGGTTACCGCAGGCGCTGCCAGCGATTACGAGCTGAAGCTGACGGAGTCGGAGCGCGCTGCAGTCGCAGCGGCATTGCCCCAGGCCATTGCAGCCCGAGAGCAAGCCGAAGCCTCGCTCGCAGTATTGCTGGGCCGCAGCCCCAAGGAAGTGGTGGAAGGTCGTGTGGCACGCGGCGCAGGGCTGGAAGCACTCAGCCAGGCACCCGAGATTCCGGCTGGCTTGCCGGCTGACCTGCTGACTCGCCGGCCTGATGTACGCCGTGCCGAGGCACAGCTGGCTGTAGCAGAGGCCAGTCTGGGTGAAGCACGCCGCCGTTACTTCCCCAGCCTTAGCCTGAGCGGTTTCTTTGGCGGCGAAAGCCTGGAGCTGAGCAATCTGTTCGATAGCCCAGCCCGCACCTGGAACGCAGCGGGCGCCCTGTTGCAGCCGCTGGTAGGCATGGCCCGCATAGACGCACAGGTTGCGGCAGCCAAGGCCAGCCGCAATACCGCCGAGATTGCCTATGCCCAGGCCGCCCGTGCTGCCTATGGTGATGCCCGCGCCGCACTGGTGGGCCATCGTTCGGCACGCGAGGCACTGGTCGCCACACAGCAGCGCGCCGATAGTCAGAACAAGGTCAAGGAATTGACTGACAAGCGCTACAAGGCTGGCGTCAGCAGCTATCTCGATCAGCTCAATGCCGAACGCGACCGCTTGGCTGCCGAACGTGATCGCGTCACGGCCCTGCAAAACCGGGTCAACTCGCTGGTCGCGGTTTACCAGGCCTTGGGTGGTGGCTGGAGCAGCGACACACTGGCCCAATCCCAGTAGCACGCGTCGTAGTACGAAAAGCCGCCCAATCTTGCGATTCGGGCGGCTTTTTTTGGCCTGACCGCAGGCAACCAGCGCTGGCTGCTGAGGCGCCTGGCTGCGTTCAGACCTTGAACCGATCCATGGCTGCCTCCTGGCTACTGGCCAAGGCCTTAAGCTTCTCTGCCGACTCGGCCGCCACCCCCACCAAGCGCATACTCAGTTCAGCCATGCGCGCCATCTGCTCCATGTTCTGCGCTATGGTCTGGCTGGCCGTGCTCTGCTCATTGGTGGCCGTGGCAATTTCGCTGATATGTCTACCTGCGGTCAACGCGGCAGAATTGATCTCGCCCAAGGAACTGGCGGCTCTCCGCGTGTAATCGGAACACCGTCCTGTCAAATCGCCATGGTGCGCCATGGTATCGGTGGCATTGCGGGTTTCGCTTTCTATGGCCGCTATCGTCGCGGTGATTTCCTGGGTGGCCAGGGTGGTACGCTCTGCCAGCTTGCGCACCTCATCGGCCACCACAGCAAAACCTCTACCCTGTTCCCCTGCCCGTGCCGCCTCAATGGCGGCATTCAAGGCCAGCAGATTGGTCTGGTCGGCGATCTCCCGTATGGTGCCGGCAATCTTGCCTATCTCGGCCGAACGCTGCCCCAACTGCCCCACCACCTTCGCCATGGTGCCGGTAGCCTCGGCCAGCCTATCCATCTCGCCAGCCGCCTCGCTGGCGACCGAACCACCGCCAGTAGCCAGCTCGCACGTCGTCCGCGATTGTCCTGCTGCTTCCCGCGCCTCACCGGCAACATGGCCTATGCTGGTACCCATCTGCTCCACCGCTGCGCTGACAGCTTCGGCCAACTGGCTTTGCTGCATGGCGGCCGCCCTGGCTTCGGTGGCTGCATGGGCCAGTTGCATCGATTCACGCAGCACTTCACTGGCTTCACCATGCATATCGACCACCACACTGCGAAAATGCGCCAGCAAGGTATTGAACGAGCGCGCCACCATGGCAATCTCGCCCTCGCCATTGACCGGCATGGCAACGGTGAAATCTCCCGTTACCACAACTTGGTCAGCACGCCTGGCCAGCTCTTGGGCAGTATGCGAAATACGTCGCGCCACCAGAGCCGCCACGCTACCAATGGCAAAAAAGCCAGCCAGCACCGCCAAGCCGACGCTACCTATACCTTGGTCTATTTTCCCGGCCAGCTCATCTACCGGCACAGTCACCTGGACCACCCCGCGTACATCCCCTACTTTCCAATCCTTCTTGGGCGAGTCGGGCCGGGCGTTATGGCAGGCCACGCAGCCCTCCTGCATCCTGTCGGCGACGGCATATCGCGCATAGGTCTTGCCATCACGCTTCTCTATGATGGCCTGCGGTACATCCGGGGCTTTCTCCAGCGCCTCCAGCGACTTCAGCTCAAACGCATCGTACTTTTCGGTGGGTGCCCGGTTCGGGAAGGGAAAGCGGCTGTATAGCCGTATCGACATGCCGGGATGGTCTTTCTCTATGCTCTCCCCCAACGTTTTTACCAGGGTTGCCGGCAGGGGTAGCGTCCCCTCGGTGGTGGCAAAATCAAAGTTCAACTGCATCCCCGCCTTCTTGGCGCGCGATGCAATCTCCTTGGTGTAGAAGGCCCTTAGCGTTGTCGTCTGGCTAGCTACCGCCTGGGCAGTACGTATGCCGGCCGCCTCTACCGTGCGCTCGCGGACATGGCTGAGTATGGCCATAACCAGCAACAGGACGGCAATGCCCGCCAATACCACAGGTATCAGCAATTGCCTGGCCAAACTACCTTTGCTGAAGGCAAACATGGAGGCCTCCCTTGTATGTCGGGCTGCTACCGCAAAATAATATATTCCATGTTTAGACCATAATCAGCGCCTTCACCTCTCCGTCAATCGGCAACTTCCGACTCCCCTGCATTCGTAAAGAAATGGGGGGGATGAACCGATGCGTTCGCCGTTAGGTTACGCCCTGGGTTAACCAGCTAGCCGGTGGTATCAATATCTGGCCTGCGGTCCAGGTGCTGCACTACTCGGTCCAGATTGGCGGCAATCTGCCTCAGCAATATCAGTTGCTCGTCTGCGGTCGTTGCTTTTGGCTGGTCGCGGCTACGTCGCAAAGCATCGCGCGTGGCCAATATCTGGGTGCGGAACTGATGCGCGCCGATGATGCCGATCAACTGCATTTCACCATTGGCGTTCGTGCTCTGCCCCGCTGTTTCGAAGCGAAGCAAGGACAGATTGAACTGCCGCAGTATCGGGCCTTCGATAAAGGTCACATCCTGGATGTTTTCCAGGGGTATGGTCTTCTCCACCTGGAACAATATGCCCTTGCGGAAACGCAAGGTACGGCTATCCAGCTCGCAGTCCAGCTTGTCGTAATAGTGGCGTGCCCACCACTGCCCCACGCCACAGAACCAGATAACGGCCAGCGGGATGCCCACCACGGTGATCAGCAGCAGAAAACCCACATAGCAAACCAGATAGGGACGGATCAAGGTATTGAATACGGCACGCACCGGCACCTCGGCCGGGGTGGCTGAGGCTGGGACAGCTTGAATAGAGGACATAGGTTGAAATGCTCCAGGCTAGAACTGCAGGAGCATAGCCGATCAACCGCCTTCCAGCAGGCGCTTGTAACTGCCATCAGCCTTGAGCAGTTTCAGGCCTTGATTAAAGCGCGCCAGCAAAGCTGCGGAGCCTGGGTTGTTGCGTGGTGCAATCAGCGCCAGCTCAACAACCTGCACCGGCTCAGCGGCCCGCTCGAAACGCCCAGACAATGCCACATCCTCGCTGACCTTGCTCATCAAGGCCTCCAGCGCGGTAAACCCATCCACCCGCCCTGCAGCCACCATCCGCATGCACCCGGCCAGGTCAGCTGGTCGCTCCAGCCTGAACTCGCCCCGGCTGACAGCCACTGTCACACTGCTTTGTGCAGGTGACTCCCAGCCGTGGGGCACACAGAGCGAACGCCCTTTAAGCGCATCAGGATTACCGAGGTCAAACTGCTTGCCCGGCAAGGTGTACAGATAGCTCCCACCCTTGAAGATGGGCGCGGAATAATGGAACGCCAGCTCCCGCTCGGGGGTATGGATATAGGGAAAAGTGGCTAGGTACTGGCCACCCAGCACCATGACATAACCACGTTTCCAGGGCAGTACATCTATCCTGGGCGTCTCGCCCACCCGCTCGAATGCCGCACGCACCACCCGCACGGCAATACCGCCGCCGGGCATGGCCGTATCAGCAAATGGCGGATAATCAGTGCCCGTGACCAAAGGCAGGGGCGGGCCGGCATGGGCACCGACAGATAACAGCAGCAAGAGGGTGCTGCCGGGCTTCCACCTGGAGAATATTTTTATCATGTCCTACCCGTTTTAGCCGACCCGCTGCAGGGCAGCAAGCCCCGACTTGGGCGGGTAGGCCTCGGGTTCAGCACCATGCCATGTCGTAGGCTGCCGCTCAGGCGCCTGCCACCATCATCTTCTCCACCAGTATCGACCCCACCCGCTTGCTGCCGCGCATCTCGATATCCGAGCCTATGGCAACGATACCCATGAAGATGTCCTTGAGATTGCCCGCTATGGTGACCTCCTCCACCGGATGGACTATCTGGCCGTTCTCCACCCAGAAACCGGCTGCGCCGCGCGAATAGTCACCGGTAATGCCGTTAACGCCCTGCCCCAGCAACTCGGTCACATACAAGCCCGTGCCCAACTGCTTGAGCATGTCGCCAAAATCACCGGCAGTGGGCCGTACCAGCAGATTATGGGCGCCCCCGGCATTGCCGGTACTGCGCATGCCCAGCTTGCGGGCTGAGTAGCTACCCAGCAGCCAGCCATTCAGCACCCCGTCACTGACCAGCTCGCGCTGCACACAGGCCACACCCTCGGCATCAAAGGCCGAGCTGGCCATGCCGCGCGGCAGGAATGGGTCTTCCGTGATGTTGACGATGGAAGAAAACACCGGCTTGCCCAGGCTATCGAGCAGAAAGCTGGCCTTGCGGTACAGGCTGCCGCCCGATGCCGCCGATATCATGTGGCCAATCAGGCCGCCAGCCAGGCTGGGGTCGTACAAGACACGGTAGTCACCCGTCTTGATACGGCGAGCCCCCAAGCGTGCAATGGCCCGTTCGCCTGCCTGGCGGCCGATTGCCAAGGCATCCTCCAGATCACAGGCGGCGCGGGCAACGCTATACCAATAGTCGCGCTGCATGGCATCGCCCTCCTGGGCGATGACGGCAGCAGAAATCGAATGACGCGAACTGATACCCGGGCCGATAAAACCATGCGAGTTGGCATAGACCGACTGCCCCACATGGCTCGATACCGTCGCCCCCTCGGAATTGCTGATGCGGCTGTCGACGGCCCTGGCGGCAGCCTCACAGCGCTGTGCCAGCGCGATGGCATCCTCAACCGAACAATCCCAGGGGTGGTATAGGTCCAGATCGGGGAACTGGGTGGCCAGCATATCGGGGTCAGCCAGGCCTGCACAATCGTCTTCCGCCGTATAACGGGCTATGGCCAGCGCCGCGCTTACCGTCTGGCTCAACGCCTGGGGAGAAAAGTCTGAGGTGCTGGCGTGGCCCTTGCGCTGGCCCAGGTAGACGGTTACCCCCACGCCCTTATCGCGGTTGTACTCTATGGTTTCCACCTCACCCAGGCGGACACTGACGTTCTGGCCTACGCCTTCTGATACATCCACATCGCAACTGGTTGCGCCCTGGCGCTTGGCATCTGCCAGTACATTCTCGACCAGCTCGCGCAAGGCAGCCTGGCTATAGGAAAAACCGGATTCGGTAGAGGTCGTCACAGGTATCTCGTTGTTGGAATGGGCGGATTGGCACTGTAGCTTGCAGCAGGCTGCACGGATGGGCGTATGCCCGCCGTCCGGCATCGGAACTGCGCCTTAGTGGCTCACGTCCGGTATCATATCAGCCCGTATGATAACCAAGCTGGCCACCATGTCCCGCAAGTCCCGTTCCGCACCCGATCAAGCCCAAGATATTCAAGCTGACGATGAAATCGAATACGTCAGCAAGTCACAGATGAAGCGCGACGTGGAGGCGCTGCAGGATCTGGGGGTGGAGCTGATAGGCCTGTCCAAGCTGCAACTGAAGAAGCTGGATCTGCCAGACGCCTTGCTGGTTGCCATCAAGGATGCCCAGAAGATCACGGCCAATGGCGCCATCAAACGCCAGCGCCAGTATATAGGCCGTCTGATGCGCGATATCGATCCAGCCCCCATCCAGGCCCTGCTGGACAGCCTGCGTGGCGACAACGACAAGCAGAATGCCTGGTTGCATCAACTGGAGCGTACCCGCGACGAACTGGTCGCAGATGACAAGGCGGTTGCCAAGCTGATCGAGGAACATCCGCAGATCGACATCCAGCAGCTACGGACCATGGTGCGCAACGCCAGGGCAGAACGGGCAGCACAGAAGCCGCCCAAGCACTTCCGCTCTTTGTTCCAGTTCCTCAAGGAGCTCTACCCCGAGCCTGCACTGCTGGCCACAAGTGACGATGAAAATGAGGACGACGAGGAAGACGATGAGTAAGCCACTGCGTATCGGCCTCGTCTCCATCAGCGATCGCGCCAGCAGCGGTGTCTATGAAGACAAGGGGCTACCCAGCCTGCGTGAGTGGCTGCACGCCACCATCAGCACGCCCATAGAGCTGGTAGAGCGCTTGATACCGGACGAACAAGCCTTGATCGAATCCACCCTCATCGCCCTGGTGGACACCGAGGCCTGCGGCCTGGTATTGACCACAGGCGGCACCGGCCCGGCACCGCGCGATGTCACTCCGGAGGCCACACTGGCGGTGGCCGACCGCGTCATGCCCGGTTTTGGCGAGCAGATGCGGCAGATCAGCCTGCAGTTTGTACCGACTGCCATCCTGTCGCGCCAGACCGGGGTGATACGCGGCCAGGCACTGATACTGAACCTGCCCGGCCAGCCCAAGGCCATCAAGGAAACGCTGGAAGGCCTGCGCGATACAGCAGGCAAGGTCGTGGTACCTGGCATCTTTGCCGCCGTGCCTTACTGCCTGGATCTGATCGGCGCAGCCTATATCGAAACGCATGAAGAGCGGGTCAAGGCCTTCCGCCCCAAGAAATAGCCACTCAGGCGGGCGGCTTTAGCCCGCCCGAGGCGAGGCCTGAAGCCACCCAAAACGAGCGCAGAAGCGCCTAGAGCCTGTTCAAAGTCTTTTCGCCGCGTCGTTCGCAACCTTGCCGGATGAAGGGCAAGACGCAAGGCGCGCAGCGGTACGGGTACCGTCAGCGGCTTGCAACGCCGCCCTTCGCCGGCAAGGCTGCGAACCCGAAGGGCTGAGCTGGAAAACGGCCACTCACTGCGTTGTGGCGCTTGGCAATAACTGGTTATTGCCTGCGCACCACGCCTTGTGCCTGGCCATTTTCCAGATCAGCGACGCGGCGAAAAGACTTTGAACAGGCTCTTAGCGTTTCTTGCCACCCACCAAGAGCAGCACCACACCCAGTGCAATTGCCGAGCCGCTGAGCCAGGGCGGGATCACAATGCTCTCCGTCTCCTTGACCGAGAACTCAAGCGGTCCCAGCTTGGCAGCGTGGGTTTCCTTGGTGTAGTCGATACTTCGCTGGGCCAGGCCCAGGCTACCAGCCAGAATAAAGACAACGGCGAGTACGCGCAGGATGGTCATGTATTTTCTCCTCTGTTCATAAATCTTCTTTTTCAGGCCAACGCAGCTCAGCAGCAAGCGCGGCATGCTTCACCCTACTTAGAGTCGCTGACAAAACCCAGCGTAACGCCAGCGTAGCGGTTCTGGCTAGGCGTGCGAGCGCTGGCGCGCTCAGCAGGCGCGCGCAGCAGGCAGTACGTGGGCACGGCAAGCTCGCACAACAACGCCAGAAGGGTTTGGTTAATGGCTCTTTATAAGGGGTAGTCAGTGAATCAAGGCTGAATCGCCCAAAATGCAAAAAGCGCAGCCTAAGCTGCGCTTTTTGCCGGCCCGGGCCAGATTATCAAGCAGCAGCTTCGGCCCAGTCCAGTATCACCTTGCCCGACTGCCCTGACAACATGGTTTCAAATCCCTGTACATACTGCTCCACCGGGAAGCGATGCGTGATCATGGGGCTCAGATCCAGCCCAGATTGCAGCATGGCGGCCATCTTGTACCAGGTCTCGAACATTTCACGGCCATAGATGCCCTTGATGATCAAGCCCTTGAAAATGACCTGATTCCAGTCAATGGCCATGGTGCCCGGCGGTATGCCCAGCAAGGCGATCTTGCCACCGTGGTTCATGGATTCCAGCATGCCGCTGAAGGCTTGCGGGTTGCCAGACATTTCCAGGCCCACATCAAAGCCCTCGGTCATGCCCAGCTCATTCATGACATCGGGCAGTTTTTCCTTGGCCACATTGACCGCACGACTGGCCCCCATCTTGAGCGCCAGCTCCAGCCGGTATTCGTTTACATCGGTGATCACCACGTGCCGGGCGCCGACATGGCGGGCAATGGCCGCAGCCATGATGCCAATAGGGCCGGCACCGGTAATCAGCACGTCCTCACCAACCAAGTCAAAGCTCAGCGCGGTATGGGTGGCATTGCCGAAGGGATCCAGTATCGAAGCGATCTCGTCAGGGATGTCGTCCGGAATCTTGAAGGCATTGAACGCTGGAATGACCAGATACTCGGCGAACGCCCCTTCGCGATTTACCCCGACACCTGTGGTGTTGCGGCACAGATGCACCCGGCCTGCACGGCAGTTGCGGCAATAGCCGCAAGTGATATGGCCTTCGCCCGATACCCGATCGCCGATCTGGTAGCCCTTGACCTCCGAGCCCATGCCGACAACCTCACCCACGTACTCATGGCCCACATGCATGCCGACCGGGATGGTCTTCTGCGCCCACTCGTCCCACTTCCAGATATGGATGTCGGTTCCGCAGATCGCCGTCTTGCGTATCTTGATCAGCAGGTCGTTATGGCCAACTTCTGGCTTCTTGACACGCTGCAGGGTAAGGCCAGGGGCGGCCTCGGCTTTAACCAGTGCTTTCATCGCTTGCTTCCCATCGGCAGTCTTGCCGCCGCTCGTGTTGTCACTCGACAGTGTAGAAGGCCTTCTTGTGAAAGACCTCCCAGGAAAACCCAAACTATCCGGTGAGGCGGTCAGATCACGCCCAGTTCCTTGCCGACCAGCGTGAAGGCCGCCACCACCCGCTCGATATGCTCGGCAGAGTGGGCCGCGCTCATTTGGGTACGGATGCGCGCCTTGCCCTTGGGTACTACCGGGAAGCTGAACCCGATCACGTACACGCCATGCTCCAGCAGCTTGGCCGCCATCTCGCCCGCCAACCTCGCATCGCCCAGCATTACAGGGACGATAGGGTGCTCACCCGGCAGCAGGGTGAAGCCAGCGGCACTCATCTTGCTGCGGAACAGCTCGGCATTGGCCTTGACCTTGGCACGCAGACGGGCGCCATCGGTCTCCAGTATGCGGAACACCTCCAGACTGGCAGCAGTAATGGACGGCGCCAGCGAATTGGAGAACAGATAGGGGCGCGAACGCTGGCGCAGCATGTCGACAATCTGCTGCCTGGCCGCCACATAACCACCGGATGCACCGCCCAAGGCCTTGCCCAGGGTGCCGGTATAGATGTCCACCCGGTCGGCCACGCCGCAATGCTCTGGCGTACCTCGGCCATTTTCACCAATAAACCCGACGGCGTGGGAGTCGTCCACCATCACCAGGGCATGGTATTTGTCGGCCAGGTCGCATACCGATTTCAGATCAGCGATATAACCGTCCATCGAAAAAACACCATCGGTGACGATCAGCTTGAAGCGCGCACCTGCCGCATCGGCCGCCTGCAGCTGCGCCTCCAGATCGGCCATGTCGCTGTTCTTGTAGCGATAGCGCTGGGCCTTGCAAAGGCGTACGCCATCGATGATCGAAGCGTGGTTCAACTCGTCCGAGATCACGGCGTCGTTCTCGCCCAACAGGGTTTCAAACACCCCGCCGTTGGCGTCGAAACAGCTGGAGTAAAGAATCGTGTCATCCGTCCCCAGGAAGCGCGAGATGGCGCCTTCCAGATCCTTGTGAACTGACTGGGTGCCGCAGATAAAGCGTACCGAGGCCACGCCGTAGCCATAGTCATCCACCCCCTTCTTGGCCGCCGCGATCAGGCGCGGATCGTCCGCCAGCCCCAGGTAGTTGTTGGCACAGAAGTTGAGCACTTCGCTGCCATCACGCAGCCGTATATCAGCACGCTGGTGGCTGGCTATCACGCGCTCGGGCTTGAAAAAGCCAGCATCCTTGATGGCAGCCAGTTCGGTTTCCAGATGGGTCAGGAAGGCGGAATTCATGGGTCTCCTCGGGTGGGCCTAGTGGGCCGCATAGTAGCCGGGTGGGCAGAAAACAGGATTTTACACCGACCCGCCACCGCCTGCCTCCTGGCAAATGGCTGCTTAAAATTTCAGCATTGATTTATAATATAAATAGGCATCCGCAGTATCATATCCTCCACATGGGGGATAGCGCAGTCCTCACCCGCTCAGGCCATATCGAAGGTGGCCGCCGCGATGTGCCGATTGCAAGGAGAGCAACATGATCAACTCCGTCGCAACCCTTATGCGCCGCATGAGCTACCCGGCCCGCTTTGGCCTTATCGGCGCAGTATCCGCGCTGGCCTTGGTTTACCTGGGCTACAGCCTGTACCGCACCAATCAGGACAATGTCGATTTCTCGGCCAAAGAGCGACTGGGCGTTGCCTATCTGGAAAGCACCCTACCCCTGCTGGAGGCACTGGTTCAGCGCCGCAATCTGGCCGCCAGCCCCAATGCAGCCGCCCAGTTGACAGACAGCGCCAGCCGCATTGAAACCGGCCTGGCCAAGATTGCCGCCAGCGAGCAGCAGATGGGCAGCGATCTGGCAACCACCAGCGCCTATGGCGAAATGAAAAGCGCCTGGCTGGCAGCGCGTGGCGGCGACGCCAAGCCACCGGCGGAACGGGTGGTACTCCATAGCGCCGCGATAGATCGCACCCTCAATCTGATGGTAACCGCCTGCGATAATTCCAACCTGACCTTGGACCCTGACATCGATTCCTACTATCTGATGGACAGCGTCTGCGTGAAGCTGCCGACATTAGCAACCAGGCTAGGTGAACAGACCGCCCTGCTGCTACGCAGCCTGCACGACAAGGCGGTGGACGATGCATCCCGTACCCGGTTGGTGGAACTGCGTCCCTTGGTGTTCGATGCGCACGCAGGCATGCGCGGCAATCTGGACAAGAGCATAGGCTATAACAAGGCCATCGCCGCCCAGTTGCAAGACCAGCCGGAGAAACTCAAGGCCGCCATGCTGGCAGTCAGCGAACATGTTGATGCGGTACTGGGCAATCAGCTTGATGCCGACACCACGGCCGTGCAACAGCGCGGTAACAGCAGTGCCGGCCAAGCGCTGGCCTTGACACTGTCTGGTAGCAAGTCGCTGGATGGCCTGCTGGTGGCCAGGCTCGATCGCATCGCCACGCAGCGCAACATCTATGTCGGCGCCAGTGTGCTGGCCCTACTGGCCATCGCCCTGCTGTTTGTCTCGCTGTATCGCTCCATTACCAGCCAGCTTGGCGGCGAGCCTTTCCAGGTCGAGGGCATCGTCAAGCGCATTGCCGAGGGCCGCCTGGATACGGCGATTCCGCTGCAGGCCGGTGACCAGAGCAGCCTCTTGGCCGGCATTGCCCAGATGCGCGACCAACTGCGTGATCTGGTGGTAGAGATGCTGCGCCTGGCGGAACAATCGACCCAGGCCGCCCAGCAACTGGCGCAAAGCGTGGAACAAGTCGCCCATGCCAGCAGCACCCAGAGTGATGCAGTGGCTGCGGCAGCCGCAGCGATTGAGCAACTCAGTACCTCGATCGTGCATGGTGCCAGCAACGCCGATACGGCTTGCCAGCAAGGGCTCAGCAGCAATGAGGCTGCAACCGGGGGCAGGACCGTGATACGCCAGTCCATAGGCAATATGAATACCATTGCGCAGGATGTCGGGCTGGCCGCCCGCACCATCGAGTCGCTAGGTCAGCAATCGGCCGCCATTACCCAGGTGGTCAGTGTCATACGTGATGTCGCCGACCAGACCAATCTGCTGGCCTTGAATGCCGCCATTGAGGCTGCCCGGGCGGGTGAGGCGGGGCGAGGCTTTGCCGTGGTGGCTGATGAAGTACGCAAACTCGCGGGCCGTTCTGCCACCGCCAGCAGCGAGATTGCCAACTTTGCCGGCGTGATACGCCATGCGGCAGAAGAAGCCGTCAGCCGTATGCAAGTCACCGTGCAAACGGTAGAGGCTGGCCGGCATGATGCCGACGCCGCCAACGGCGCCATCGAGCGCATCCATCACACCACGGCGGAAATGGTATTGGCCATCAAGGCCATAGCCGAAGACCTGCTGGAACAGCGCAGCGCCAGCCAGCAACTGGCCCAGCACATTGAGTCCATCGCCAATATGAGCGAATCGAACGCCAATTCCGCTGGCGAGGGTGCTGCGGCGGCCAAGCAGTTGCACAAACTATCGAGCCAGTTGGCCGAAACCGCCCGGCACTTTACGGTCTGACCCATCGTGCAGGGCTCGCCCCCAGCAAGGTAGCCGGTTCACGATACAACTCAAAGAAGCGCCAGCTTGACTGCATTGCATGCGGCCAAGCTGGCTAGCATCCACCCAGCCTAACACCGCCTGCCAACTATTCCCGCTGCATAGGCAAAGCACGGCATGCCTGCTACTCTGCGCTCGCGTCGTCCTTTGAACAGGTTCTTATTCAGACGACATCAAACACGATGGAGTACACCATGCGCTCTTTGCTCTGCCTGCTGCTTGCTGGCAATCTGCTTGCCCTGCCCGCTCATGCTGCCGCCGATATTTCCGAAGGCTCAGCCCTATCTGCCCTGGGCGTCGCCAGCGTTGTCGGCGGTTCCGCCGTCGTGGTATCCGAGGGTGCCGAGCTGGTACTGGAGTCGGCCGAGAAAGTGGGTGACGGTGTCATCTGGGTGTTGCGGCAGACCGGCAAGGGTGCCAGCGTGGTGGTCAAGCTCAGTGGCCAGGCCATGGGGGGCGCTTCTGTCGCTGTCGGCCAGGTGATCAAGGTCACCAGCCATGCCAGCGGCCACGCCCTGATGGCATCTGGCAAAGCCGTAGCATTCATCCCCAACGAAGTGGGCAAGTCCCTGCTGCATCAATCCAAGGTGCGATAAGCATCGCCAATACAAACCCATCGGACACTGCCGTGCCGCTGAGAGCCTGCTGCAGGCGCCAGGATGAATGTGCAGCGCAGTTTTTGTTGGTGGCTATCCGCCTCAACGGTATTGCCAACCACGGAGCACCGCATGAGTCTCAGCAGACCAGCTTGTACCACCTCAGTCTCCCTGCTCACCGCCGCCTGCCTGATAGCCCTACCCGCACAGGCGGGGCGCGGTTGCGACGAGCTGCCTGCCCGGCCCGACCAGTTGCAGCATGCGCTGTCGCTTGCGCTCAAGGTACGAACCCGGCTGGAAACCACCCAGCAGCAGGTCGCCATCGTCGCCCGGGTGGGGCGCGATATGAGCAAGTATGGCCTGCGTTACTCCCATGCCGCGCTGGCCTGGCGCGATCACCCACAGGGCCGCTGGCTGGTGGTGCATGAGCTCAACGAGTGCCAGAGTGACCGCTCCAACCTCTATAACGAGGGCCTGGGGAATGTCTTTCTGGATGTGGTGGAAAACGAAGCCCTGCTGCTGACCCTGCCAGCACCGCTGCAAGCCCGGCTGGCAGAGCGCTTGCGCCATCCTGGCCGCATGCATGAAGCCCGCTACAATGTGGTGGCCTACCCTTTTTCCACCCGTTACCAGAACTCCAATCAGTGGCTGCTGGAGACACTGGCAGGCGCGCTGGATGATACCGGGCGCCTGAACAATAGACAGGCAGCACAGGAATGGCTCAAAGTGCGCGGCTATCAGCCCAGCGTCATCCGGCTGCGTACCTTCAGCCGCCTGGGTGGACGCCTGTTCAACGAGAACGTGGCCTTTGACGACCACCCGACGAACAAGCGCCTGGCAGGCAAGATTGCCGTGGTCACCGTGGAATCCATTGCAGAATTCCTGCAGGCCCAGCAGAGTTTGATCAGCCGTGAGGTAATCCGGCTGGATTAATCAGGAAAAAGACACGTGCCCTACCTTGACCGGAGCATCCATGCATAACAACAATCAGTTTGACCTGTTCAAGACACGGCGATTCCTGCCCTTGTTCATTACCCAGTTCCTGGGCGCGTTCAACGACAATCTGTTCAAGAACGCCATGCTGGTGATGATCGCCTTCTTCGGCCTGGGCTTTGCCGGCATCAATTCCGCCACGCTCATCAATGCCGCCGCCGGCATCTTCATCCTGCCTTTCTTCCTGTTCTCGGCCACGGCCGGCCAGTTGGCCGAGCGCTACGACAAGGCCCAGCTGGCGCGCTTTGTCAAACTGATGGAAATCGCCATCATGGCGGTAGCCGCCGCTGGCTTCATCCTGCAAAGCGCAGCCACCCTGATGGTGTGCCTATTCATGATGGGCGTGCATTCAGCCCTGTTTGGCCCACTCAAGTATTCCATCCTGCCGCAATACCTCGACGAGCGTGAATTGCTGGGTGGCAATGGCCTGATCGAGATGGGAACCTTTATCGCCATCCTGCTGGGCCAGATCGGTGGCACCTTGATTATCGAGAGCAATAAGGAGAATGCCTCCTTGATGGCGGGGGCAATTGCATCGGCCTGCGTCGCCGTCGCCGTACTGGGCTACCTCAGCAGCCGCGCCATGCCACCGGCACCGCCGCAGGCCAAGAACCTGAAGATCAACTGGAATATCTTCACCGAGACCTGGCACATTATTCGGCTGAGCCGCCGCAATCTCACGGTATTCCACTCGCTGATGGGTATTTCCTGGTTCTGGTTCTTCGGGGCTGTCTACCTGACCCAGCTACCCAGCTATGCCAAGGATGTGCTGGGCGGCAATGCCGAAGTCTATACCTTGCTGGTCGCATTGTTTTCCATCGGCGTGGGGGCTGGTTCAGCCCTGTGCGAGGCCTTGTCGGGCCGCAAGGTAGAGATAGGCCTGGTGCCCTTTGGCTCCATAGGCATGTGCATATTCGGCATAGACCTGTACTTCGCCGCCCCCATGAGCCCTGCGGCACAGGTGGGCTGGCTGGCCTTCCTGCAGGATGCAAGCCATTGGCGCCTGCTGGCCGATATCGCCCTGCTCGGGGTGTTCGGCGGCTTCTTCATTGTGCCGCTGTACGCCTTGATCCAGATGCGCAGCGAGCCGGAATACCGTTCCCGCATCATTGCCGCCAACAACATACTCAACTCCTGCTTCATGGTGGTGTCGGCCGTGGTCAGCGTATTGGTGCTCGAGGCCGGCGCAACGATTCCGCAGTTGTTGCTGATCGTCGCCATCATGAACATCCCGGTCGCACTGTATGTCTATGGCCTGCAGCCCGAATTCCTGATGCGCTTCCTGGTATGGATAGCGACCCACACCATGTACCGGGTCAAGCACGAGGGGCTGGATAATATTCCTGAGGAAGGTGCCGCCATCCTGGTCTGCAACCATGTGAGCTTCATGGATGCGCTGGTCATAGGTGGTGCGGTGCGCCGGCCGGTTCGCTTTGTCATGGACCACCGCATCTTCAAGGTACCCATACTCAACTTCATATTCCGCACTGCCGGCGCCATACCCATTGCCCCAGCCAAGGAAGACCCGGCCATGAAGGAGCGTGCCTTCATGAAGGTGCAGGAATACCTCTCTCAGGGCGAGGTGGTCTGCATCTTTCCCGAGGGGAAAATCACCTTTGATGGCGAACTGAATCCCTTCAAGGCAGGCGTACAGGAACTGGCCCAGCGCAGCGGCGCCCCAGTGGTGCCCATGGCCTTGCGCGGCCTGTGGGGTAGCTTCTTCAGCCGCAAGGATGGCAGCGCCATGGTCAAGATGCCCCGCCGCTTCTGGTCGCGCATCACCCTGGCCGCAAGTCAGCCCGTGCCCGCTGCCGAGGTCAGTGTGGAAGACCTGCAGCAACGCGTGCTGGCTTTGCGTGGCAACAGCAAATAAGCACAGCCCACGGCCGCGAATCCGGGCTGATTGAACCATCCATCCCAGGCCCGATCTGCCAAGGCAGTCGGGCCGTTTCATTACCGGAATCCATCTATGCAACCTGCCGCCCTGATACGCCAGTTGCTGGCCCCCTACAAAGCCCGCATCGTCTATGCAGCCATGGCGCTGGTGCTCGCTGCTGCCTGCATGCTGCTGGTAGGCCAGGGGCTGCGGGCGGTCATAGATCGTGGCTTCGTTGCCAGCAACCCTGCCCTGCTCGATCAAATATTGCTGGCCCTGTTTGGCCTGATCGCCATCATGGCGGCCGCCACCTATGCCCGTTTCTATTTTGTCTCCTGGCTGGGGGAACGCGTCACGGCCGACCTGCGCCGCAAGGTATTCGACCATCTACTAACCTTGCCGCCGTCCTTCTTCGAGACGGGCCGTACCGGCGAGGTGATCTCGCGCCTAACCAACGACACCACCCAGATCGAGACCGTTATCGGCTCATCAGCCTCCATGGCCTTGCGCAATGCCTTGCTGCTGGTCGGTGGTTTGGTCATGCTGGCCATCACCAGCCTCAAGCTGACCTTGCTGGTACTGGTAGGCGTGCCTCTGGTAGTGGCCCCTATCCTGCTGTTCGGCCGGCGGGTGCGCAAACTGGCCCGTGCCGCGCAAGATAAGGTGGCCGAAGTCAGCAATGTCATTGATGAAACCGTGCACGAGATCCGTACCGTGCAGGCCTACGGTCACGAGGGTAGCGACAGGCAGGCCTTCGCCGACCGGGTAGAGGCTACCTTCGGTGTCAGCCGGCAGCGCATACGCCAGCGTGCCAGCCTGATCGTGGTGGTGATGGTGCTGGTGTTCGGCGCGGTTGCCGCCATCCTGTGGGTAGGCGGGCACGATGTGCTGGCGGGCAAGATCAGCGCCGGCCAGTTGTCCGCCTTTGTCTTCTATGCGGTCATCGTGGCAGGGGCAGTTGCCACCATCTCGGAAGTCATAGGCGATATACAACGCGCCGCCGGCGCGTTGGAGCGTCTGGTAGAACTGCTGGCCACCCGCCCGGACATCGCCGAACCGGCCCAGCCCGTGCCGCTGCCGCAACCATCATCTGGTGAGGTGGTGTTCGGCTCGGTCAACTTCCACTACCCGAGCCGGCCGCAACAGCCTGCCCTGCAGGATTTCAGCCTGCGGGTAGCGCCTGGCGAGAAAGTGGCCCTGGTGGGGCCATCCGGCGCAGGTAAGAGCACGGTATTCCAGCTATTGCTGCGTTTTTACGACCCCGCCCAGGGTGCCATACGGATAGATGGCGTTGACCTACGCGATGCCCGTATCCATGAACTACGCCAGCGCATCGCTCTGGTATCGCAAGAGGCGGTGATCTTTGCCATGAACGTGCTGGACAATGTCCGCTACGGCCGCCCCGACGCCAGTGAGGACGAGGTCAGGCAAGCCTGCGAAGCGGCATTTGCCAGCGAGTTCATCGTGCAGTTGCCAGAGGGCTACCACACCAATCTGGGTGAGCGCGGGGTGCGCCTGTCGGGAGGGCAACGCCAGCGTATCGCCATTGCCCGTGCCATCCTGGCCAACCGGCCCATATTGCTGCTGGACGAAGCCACCAGCGCGCTCGACAGCCATAGCGAGCGCATGGTGCAGCAGGCGCTCGAAACCCTGATGCAGGGACGCACCACCTTGATCATTGCCCATCGCCTATCGACCGTGCTGCACGCTGATCGTATCGTGGTGGTGGACGGCGGCCGTATTAGCGCCATAGGCAGCCACGCCGACTTGCTACAAAGCAGCCCGTTGTATCAGCGGCTGGCCAGCCTGCAATTTCAGCAATAGCCGTTGGATCGGCAAATCCGCCGCCCAAAAATGACATTGTCTTGACAATATCGCATAAGTGTGTCGTTTACCCACCTTTATCAGCAAAAGATGGTATTGAACATTTCGAGCAGTTGCTCGATCTGCTAGCCTAGCGGCGAGGTCACGGAGATGGCCCGATGCAATAACTACCGGAGACACTCCCCTATGCGCATTGGTATCGCCACAGACTCTGCCTGCGACCTACCACGTAGTTTTCTCGACAAGCACCATATCGTCATCCTGCCGGTTTCCATCAAGGGCCCCGGTGGCGAGTTCGTTGACAACCGCCTGCCAGAGGAAACACAGGATTTCTATAAATCGGTAGCCGAAAATGGTGACGCGGAGTTCGCAACTCGCCCTTTCAGCCCCGATGAGATCCGTGACCTGTTCTTGAGCCGTCTGGTACTGGAGTTCGACTACGTCTTCTGCATCACGGTGATGAAGACCCGTAGCCTGATCTTCGAGAACGCCACCCATGCCTCGCTCCGCATCCTCAGCGACTATCGGCCCATTCGCGAACACGCCAATATCAAGGCGCCGTTCTCCTTAAGGGTGTTTGACAGCGCCAACGTCGCCACCGGCCAAGGCCTGGTAGTGTCGGAAGTCGCCCGCATGATCGCGGCCGATGTCTCCACTCTCGATATCATTCGCCAACTGGACAAACTGACCCAGCACACCCAGGCCTTCCTGGTGCCGTCCGAGCTGGGCCAGTTGCACAGCCAGGCACGCCGTCGCGGCGACAAGAGCGTGGGCTTCCTCACCTATGCACTGGGCTCGGCGCTGGATATCAAGCCCATACTGCGTGGCTACCGTGGCGACACCAACCCGGTCGGCAAGATACGGGGCTTTGAGGCAGGCTGTAACAAGCTGTTCGAGGCGGCCCGCACGCTGATACGCGATGGCGGCCTGCTGGCCCCCACCGTCAATGTCAGCTACGGTGGCGACCCCGCTGTAGTCGAGCAGATGCCGGGCTATGTGGCCCTGCTGGCCGATGCCCGCCCCCGTAACATCAACGTCTATCTGTCCGAGATGAGCAGCACCGCCTGCGTCAATATCGGCGTGGGTGGTTTGTCGCTGGCATTTGCCTCCGAGAAGGAAGTGCGCTTCGACTAGCCTCCCCTCATGGGTGCAAGACAGAAAGCCGCGAAATTTCGCGGCTTTTTTCATGGGATATCAGCTGCGGCGACAGCCCGCTTATGAGCTATATGTAGAGGGTGCCTATCTGCAAGATTGATCCATGCCCCCTCACGATCCGCCGCACAACAACCTTATCCTGATAGTGGACGACCACGCCCCCTTGCGACAATCCATCAAGGGCATCCTGGCGGAACTGGGCTATCAAGCAGTGGAGCAGGCCAGCAATGGCCGCGAAGCCATCTCTATACTGCAGCAGCAAACGGTGGCCTGCATAGTCAGCGACTGGAATATGCCGGGCATGGATGGCCTGCAGTTGCTGGAATGGGTGCGCACCAACCCGTCCTCGGCCGGCATACCCTTCATGTTGCTCACCGCCGAGGCCACCCGTGATCGCATCAAGGCGGCCCTCCACCGAGGCGTCAGCGACTATCTGGTCAAGCCCTTCACCAGCCAGCAATTCCGGCAGCGCTTCCAGCGCCTTATCGATGGCGAGGCACAGGCACCACAGGCACCGGTCGAGCGCCCCCCAGTGGTCGGTTTGCCGCCACAGGATGTAGATGGCAAGCGCAAGACCATCCTGATCGTTGACGACGTCAAGGACAATATCGAGGTAACTGCCGGCCTGCTCGAGCAAGACTATGGCATCAAGGTCGCCATCAGCGGCCAGAAAGCCCTGGACATCGTGGCCCGGCAGGCGCCCGACCTGATCCTGCTGGATGTGATGATGCCCGGCATGGATGGCCACGAGGTCTGTCGCCGCCTCAAGCAGGATGAAGCCACCCGGCATATCCCCATCATTTTCATGACGGCACGCGATCAACCCGGCGATGTGGCCGAGGGACTGGAATTGGGCGCAGTCGACTATGTGGTCAAGCCAGCACACCCCACTGTTTTGCGTGCCAGGGTACGCACGCATCTCAGGCTGGCACAGCATCTGGTTCAGCTTACCGAGCAATCGGGCACCCTGGCCGAGCATGCCCACTTGCGTGACGAGGTGGAACGCATGGGCAGGCATGATCTGAAAAACCCGCTCACAGCCGCACTGCAGGCCAGTGAATGCCTGCTGGACGACCCCGGCCTCGGCCCCAGGCAGCGGGAGTTGGCGCGGCTGGCCACCGATGCTACCCGGCAAGCCATAGAACAGGTCAACCGTACACTAGATCTTTTCCGTATCGAGACAGGCACCTTTGTACTGCAGGCGCAGCCATTTGATCTGGCTGACATACTGACACGCGCTGCGCGGGAAACCGAGACCAGTTTTCTGGCCAAAGGCATACGGATACAAAACCCGGCTGATGCGACTCAGGCAAGTTGGGCGCTGGGTGATAGTGGCCTGACCGCCAGCCTGCTGGGCAATCTGCTACGCAATGCCGCCGAAGCTTCGCCCGACAATGGGGTTGTCACTGCCCATTTCGGTCTGGACGACAAGTGGCTGACGCTCCGCCTGCACAATCACGGCGCCATCCCGCCGGAACTCAGGCAGCGCTTTTTCGACAAGTACGCGACAGCAGGCAAGGTTGGTGGCACGGGCATAGGCACCTACTCGGCCAGGCTTTACGCCAGGGCGCAGAACGGCGAGCTGCAATTTGAAAGCGACGAAACCAGCGGCACCACCTTGGTACTCAGCCTGCCCGCCGCGCCATCAGGCGGCAACAACACCCCATGAGCAAGCTCATCCACGCCCTCAGTCCGGCCTGCAACCGGCCCATGAGCTGGGTAGCTCGGCTGCGTGAAAGCCAGCAAGCGCAACTCCGGCAGGTAAGGCAGCAGCAGGAGCGCATCCATGCCGTATTGCCCATGGCCGTGTTCCAGTTCCAGCTGATCGGCGATGAAGGCCGCTATTTGTATGTCAGCCCCAAGGCAGCCGATGTGCTGGGCGTGGAGGCGCACGAGATATTGGCAGACCACCAGAATCGCTGGCGCAACGTCCCGCCGGAGGAGACTCGCATCTGCAAGATTAAGGCCTTGCACGCCGCCAAACAGGGTATAGGGCTGGAGTACGAACACAGCCTGGACATGTTTGGCGCAGCACGCTGGGTGCGTGCCTATGCCGACCCCATCAGGCAGCCGGATGGCAGCACAGTATGGAGTGGTTACTGGATGGATGTCACCGCGCAACGCCGCCAGACCTGGGCCTTGCGGGATGCCCAAAGCCAGGCAGAACAGGCTACTGCCGCCAAATCCATGTTCCTGGCCAATATGAGCCACGAGATACGCACGCCGCTGAACGCCATCATCGGCCTGTCTTATCTGGCACTGGAGGGCGAGCTGCCCGCTGCCCAACGCAGCTACGTCGAGAAGATCCACAAGGCCGGCGACACCTTGCTGAACCTGATCAACGACATACTGGACTCCGCCAAGATCGAATCCGGCCAACTCCGGCTCGAACAAGTGCCATTCGAGTTGCAGGAAGTCCTGGATCATCTGCGCGTGGTGACCCAATACTTGGCCGAAAACAAGGGGCTAACATACCGGCTGCAGGTGGCCGACAACCTGCCCCACCACCTGCTGGGCGACCCTTTGCGCCTGGGCCAGGTACTCATCAACCTGCTCAGCAATGCCATCAAGTTTACCGAGCATGGAGAGGTCGCCCTGACGCTCGATGTGTTGGCGCAGCAGTCAGGACGTATCCAGATACAGGGCATAGTGAGTGATACCGGCATAGGCATGACAAATGAACAAGCAGGCAAGGTCTTCAAGGCGTTTACCCAGGCGGATGGCTCTACCACCCGCCGTTACGGCGGAACCGGGCTGGGGCTTTCCATCAGCCGGGAATTGATTACCCTGATGGGTGGCGATATCCGGGTGGAGAGCACGCCCGCCCAGGGCAGCCGATTCATCTTTGATTGCTGGCTGGGCCAGGCCGATGGCGCATTGCCCACCAGTCGCAATCTTGCGGCGCCGCAAACAGTTAAACCGCTAGCTGCATCAGCGACCGCAGCCCACACCAGCACAAGGCCACTGGCCCAATGGCAAGACCAGCTGGATCGCCTGCTACAGTTAATGGAAGACAGTGACCGCGAGGCCAACCGGCTGTTCGCCAGCCTGGCCCCCGATATCGCCGCCAGTTTCGGTAGCCAACCATGCGGGGATGTTGGACACGCCCTTGCTGAATTCGACTACGATCAAGCGCTGGAGGCCTTGCGTGCAGCCGTTCGTGCCTATACACCCGGTTTAGGTTAGCTTTAGGAAATTGTTAAGGAAGCCGGCCTCAGCCCAAACAGCGTTGCCTGATACACTGCCCTTTCACTTAGCCCCGGTGGAAAACATACGCTTCCACCCAGCCTGCCGCCATGGACAAGACACCGAATATCCTGATCGCAGACGATTACCACCAGATGCGACTGGCGGTACAACACGTCCTCAACGGTATGGAGCTGCACAACCTGCACGCAGCCAGCCAGGGGCTGGAGGCCAAGCACATACTGGAATCCGTTCCCATACAGCTGGTCATTGCGGATTGGAACATGCCCGGCATGACGGGCTACGAACTGCTGTGCTGGTGCCGCAATGATGGTCACTATCGCGACGTGCCCTTCATCCTGCTCACCGCCGAATCCGGCAGGGAGTTTCTGGGTAAGGCCATCGAGGCAGGCGTCAGCGACTACCTGGTCAAGCCCTTTACGGCCGCAACCCTGCGCGCCCGTATCGTCAAGCTGCTGGGTAAATCGGTAGAACCGGCGCAGACAGTGTTGCCCAAAGCAACACTGAAACCCCTGCCCATGCCTATGCCCTTACCGGCAGAAACGCCGGTACTGGGCCTGGATGCCCCCAGTGAGGAGCGGCTGTCACGGGCCTCGGTACTGGTAGTGGATGATGTGGCCACCAATATCGAAGTCATCGCCGGCATACTCAAGAGTGAATACGCCATCAAGGTGGCCATCAGCGGCCGCAAGGCGCTGGAGATCGCCAACGGCCCCAACCCGCCCGACCTGATACTGCTGGATGTAATGATGCCCGAGATGGATGGCAACGAAGTGTGCCACCAGCTCAAGGCCAATCCTGCCACCCGTGATATACCGGTGATCTTTCTGACGGCGCGTGACCAGGCTGACGATGTGGTCGATGGCCTGGACCTTGGCGCGGTTGATTACGTGGTCAAGCCGGCACAGCCCGCCATACTCAAGGCACGTATCCGCACCCACCTGCGCTTGAGCCAGGCCCGTCGCGACCTGACCAGACAGAACCAGGTACTGTCGGACAATGCCCGTCTGCGCGACGATATTGAGCGCATCACCCACCACGACCTGAAAAACCCCATCAGCGCCATTGCCCATACCGCCGAGCTGATGCTGCTCGACAGCGATTGGCCCAACGCCCAGCGCGAACGGCTGGAACTGCTGGAGGGTGCGGCCCGCCATGCGCTGGACATGGTGACCCTGTCATTGACCCTGTACAAGATCGAGCAGGGCCAATTCCAGGCAGAAACCACTCGGCTGGCACTGGGCAAGTTGCTGGATACCGTGGTGCAGGAGATCAAGGTGCAGTTTGCCTGGAAGCCAGTGGACATCGTGTTGGACATACCGCTGGAGCAACATGCCCTGGCCGAAGCGGCGCTATGCCGCTCCATCTTCGCCAACCTGCTGAAAAATGCCGTGGAAGCCGCTGCAGACGATAGTGTGGTGCGGATTGCCTTGACCCGCGTCGGTGGTGAGTGCCTGGTTGAAGTGATGAATCAGGGTGCCGTACCCACCAGCATCCGGCCACGTTTCTTCGACAAGTATGTCACCCATGGCAAGTCCGGTGGTACCGGCCTGGGCACCTATTCAGCCAAACTGCTGACCGAAGCCCAGGGCGGCCATATAGACCTGATTTGCGACGATACCCAGGATAGTACCCAGGTTTTCGTCTATCTCCCTGCCGCAGACTAGCGCATGCTCGACGCCAAGTATCTCTACCTTATCCGCAGCCTAGTCATCGTAGTCATCTTCGCGCTGGCCGCGCAACTGGGCTCGGTTTTCATGTCGGCCGGCAGCGCCTTCCTTACGCCTGTCTGGCCGCCAGCGGCGGTAGCCTGCGCAGTGGCGCTGCTCTATGGGCCGCGTTACCTGCTGTGTATCGCGCTCTATATCTACTACGACTATGTCTCCGTCGATTTCTACAAGAGCAGCCGTTACCTGTATGGCTTGATAGAGCCCGTCTGCATGGTGATCACTGCCAGCAGCGTGGCCTTCATTGCCCGCCGCACCAGCCTTGATCTCTCATTGGGCAAGGTCAAGGACAATCTGTGGCTGATGGCAATGGCCCTGCTCTACGCCATCATCAGCGCCAGCCTCGCCACCGTAGGCTATTGCGGCTTTGCCGCCACGGCCCGCTGTACCGACAATGGCTGGTTTGGCCACTGGGCTCAATTCGGGGTGGGTGACCTGTTCGGCTTATGGATCTGTCTGCCAGCGCTGATATCCTGGGGTTTACGCCTGGATGCCGGTAGCCGCCAGGTGCTGAACTCACCGGAACGCTATCGCCCGATCCCGCTCAAGCACACCTCGCAGCAGATCATCTATATCGTCACCGGTTTGGGCTGTGCCGCGCTGGCCTGGTGGTACACCCGCTATGCCGCACTCCCGGTGCAGGTCGTCGGCTTCATGGCATTGCCCCTGCTGGTCTGGGCCGCCCTGCGGTTCCCACCGCTCTTCGTGCACTCCGCCATTCTGGTGACGGGCCTGGTCACCATCTCGCTGCAACTGACTGGCCAGGCCGGTCTGCTGATCGACACCCCCACCCACCTGGCATCGCTGTTCCTATTCCTGCTGTCGCTTTCCATGCTGACGCTGCTGGTCACGGTTGTCATACAGCAGCAGCGGGAGCTGGCAGCATCACTGGCCCACAGGGCAGAACAAGCCCGTACCGAAATCCTGCTGGCAGCCGCGCCAGAGGCCATCATCAGCATCGATGGCAATGGTCATGTGATCTACTGGAACCCGGCTGCAGAACGCATCTTCGGCTGGACCCGCGAGGAGGCCTTGGGGCGCCAGGTACATACCTTCCTGCCACCGCAATCTCTTCGGGCAGTGGCCGATGCCGGTCTGGAGCGTTTCCATAAAACCGGCCAAGGCCCCTTGATAGACCATGTGGTCGAAGTCGAGGGCTGCCACGCCAAGGGCCATCTGGTGCCGATAGAGTTGGCCTTGACCGGCTACCAGGAGGGCCGGGATTGGCACGCCACCGCCTTTGTCCGCGATATCAGCGAGCGCAAGCGCAATGAACAGGCACTGACGGCCGCCGAAGTACGTGCCCGTGAGCTGACCGACAAGCTGCCGCTGGCCGTATTCCAGCTTCGTTTTGTCGATGGCAAACCGGTAGTGACCTTTGCCAATGCACAATGGCAGGAATTTGGCCGTTCGCCTGAGGCCATCATGTCGGATGCCGACGAGGCCTTCAGCCTGATCGTCGAGCGCGACGTGGAGAGCGTGCACACCGCCATACGCGAGGCCGTGGTACAAAGCCGCCCGTGGGAACAGGCCTTCCGTATACGCCGTAGCGATGGCCAGTTGCGTTGGGTCTGGGGAGAGGCACGTCCCAGCATCGTGGCCAGCGGCGAAATGATCTGGAATGGCTTCTGGCAGGACATTACCGACAGCCAGGAAGCCCGCGCCGAACTGGCCGCCGCCCGCGACCAGGCCCAGGACTCCCGCCGCCGCCTGATCGACCTCTCTGATGCGCTGCCGCTTGCCATCTTCCAGCTCAGACTAGAACCCGATGGCCGGCTCCACTACCCCTTCGCCAGTGCCAAGGTCAAGGATATCCTGGGCATAGACTACACCGACCTGCAGTCGGACCCGGCCGCCCGCTGGCGCCATGTCATGCCCGAGGATCGCAGCCAGGCACAGGGCATCGTTCGGCGGGCCATTGCCGGCAAGCACAACACCGATTTTGAGCATAGGGTACTGCGGGACGGCATGGTGCATTGGGTGCAGGTACGCACCATATGCAGCGCCCAGCCCGACGGTTCCTGGGTCTGGAACGGTTTCTGGATGGATGTCACCGAAGCCCGCCAGCAGGGTGAAGCCATACGCATGGCCAAGGAGGAAGCCGAACTGGCAACCCAGGCCAAGTCCATGTTCCTGGCCAATATGAGCCACGAAATACGTACCCCCATGAATGCCGTCATCGGCATGGCCCACCTGGCACTCAAGACCCCGCTCTCACCCAAGCAGCGCGACTATGTGGAGAAAATCCATACCGCTGGCGTCTCCTTGCTGGGTGTCATCAACGACATCCTCGATTTTTCCAAGATCGAGGCCGGCAAGCTGGATATCGAGTCGGTGGATTTCGACCTGGATGAGGTATTGGCCAATGTGGCTGCCGTCACCGGCGGACGGGCACAGGACAAGGGCCTGGAATACCTGTTTGACGTGCCCAACAATGTACCGCGCCGGCTCAATGGCGACCCCCTGCGGCTGGGCCAGGTCTTGATCAATCTGGTCAACAACGCGGTCAAGTTCACCGATCGCGGCGAAGTCAGGCTGGCGGCCAAGGTATTGGAGCAGGACGACGAAGGCGTGCATGTGGCGTTCGAAGTCAGCGATACCGGCATAGGCATGAGCCCGGAACAATCATCCCAGCTATTCAAGGCCTTCACCCAGGCCGATGGCTCTACCACCCGCAAGTTTGGCGGTACCGGACTGGGGCTGAGTATCTCCCGCCGGCTGGTGGAGATGATGGGCGGTGAAATCAGTGTCGAGAGCACGCTGGGCGAAGGTTCGCAGTTCCGCTTCTGTGCCCGGCTGGGCCTCGCCCGCAATGAGGCCGCCGTGTGCAGGGTACTGCCTATCGCCTTCAACAATATGCGGGTGCTGGTGGTGGACGACAATCCCGTCGCCCGCGACGTCATGGTCGGCGCATTGGGTGATATGCCTTTCCGTGTGGACGCAGTGGATTCCGGTGCAGCCGCACTGGCTGCCATACGCGCGGCCGATGGTGATGACCCCTACCGTGTGGTGCTGACCGACTGGCAAATGAAGGGCATCGATGGCATAGAGCTGACCCGGCAGGTCAAGAATGACCCCGCTTTGCGCCAGGTTCCCGTCATCGTACTGGTTACCGCCTTTGGTCGCGAGGAAATACGTCATCGTGCCGAAAACGCCGCCGTCGATGGTTTCCTGCTCAAGCCAGTCAACCGCTCCACCTTGGTCGACACCCTGGTGACCCTGGTGGGCAGCGATATCGGTGATGCTGGTGAACTGCCGCTGGTACACAGCAGCCGTCCGCTGGATGGCGCCAGAATACTGCTGGTGGAAGACAATGAGGTCAATCAGCAGATCGCCCGCGAACTGCTGGAGAGCATGGGCCTGCGCATCGACATTGCCAACAATGGCCAAGAAGCCCTTGATCGACTGAACGCAGTAGGGCCGCAGTACTACTCCCTGGTCTTCATGGATCTGCAGATGCCCATCATGGATGGCCACGAGGCCACGCTGGCCATACGGGCCGACGCCCAGTTCCGGCAAATGCCCATCGTGGCGATGACGGCTCATGCCATGGTCGAAGAGCGCGAGCGCTGCCTTGACGAAGGCATGCAGGATCACATCAGCAAGCCGATAGAGCCCGAGGCCCTGTTTGCCTGCGTGCGCCGCTGGGTGGGTGGCGAGCAGACCAGCGAACCTGTGGTAACGGCGGACGAGGATGGGCTGCCCGTGATGCCAGGCCTCAATACCCGTGAGGGCCTGCGTAGGGTAGCCGGCAACCAGGTGCTGTACGTCAAGTTGCTGGGCCAGTTTGCCGAGCGCTTTGGCCCAAGCGCCGGCAAGATAGCCCAGCTATTGGGACAGGACAATGCCGAGGCCGAGCGAGAGGCACACTCCCTGCGTGGGGTTGCCGCCAATATCGGCGCTCAAGGCTTGCAGGAGCAGGCCGGCATCGTGGAACAGGCCATACGCCAGCAACAGCCAGCGGCGGAAATACGCCTGGCCATCGCCAAGCTTGAAGTCGATCTCGATCTCTTCTGCCGCTACCTGTCGCAAGCGCTGCCTACGGTTGCCCCGCCGCCAGCAGTCCCTGAGATACCGCTGCAACCCTTGCTGGCTCGTTTGAGCCGCTTGCTGCAGGACAACGACGGCGATGCGCTGGGCCTGGTCGAAGAGCAAGGAGCGCGCTTGCGTAGCGGCCTTGGACATTCCTTTGCCGCAGTCGAACAAGCCATCGGTCAATATGATTACGATGCCGCCCTGGCGCTATTGGGTGTACTCGCCAGCCGTGCCGGCATCAGCCTGAGCCAGCCCGAACCTTCAGAGTCCTCCTCATGACCGACCAAGTCGATCTCTCCTGGACTACTGGCAACTGGCGCCAGGATTTTGAGCACGCACTGGGGCTGATGCGAGACCAGCCCCAGCAGACACGTGCGCTGGGCCAGCAGATGATAGCGGCCGGCAGCCTGGAGCAACCGCCGCTGCAATCCCTTTATGGCGCCCTGATTCAATCGCTCAGCGATTATTTCGATGATCGCAACGAGCATACCGAAGCGGTGTTTCGCCAACTGCATGACACGTTTACCAGCCTCAACGACCCCGAAGGGCAGTTGCTGAGCGCTTTTGGCATGCTGGCTGTGGCGCGGGTGCAGGGTCGCATCGAGGAAGGCTATCGCTTCGCGCAGGAATACGTCGTTCCCTTCCTGCCCAACACGCCCAGCATGAGCAGCGTCTTGCTGCTGAACACCCTGGGCATCCTGGCGCAGGAGTACGGCCTGACCGATGAAGCGCTGCGCCATTTCTATAGCGCACTGGAAGCCGCCCGTTCACTGGGATTGAGAGCGCGTGAAGCACAGATCACCTGCAATATCGGAGAGCTGTTCTATGTCTGCGGCAATGCCGAAGACGGCGAAACCATGCTGCAGCAGGCCCAGGAATTGGCCATGCACACGGAAGAACGCTGGCTGCGGCCCTTCGTCAGCCTGATCCTGGCGCTGTGCAAACTCTCGCGCGACAACAGCGAAGCGGCCTATGCCGTGCTCGAAGAGTTCCTCGATGACCATCCGGACATTGCCAACTCCGCGCCATCCAACCGGGGTTTCTTCCACGCGGTAGCCGCCTACACCCTGGCGGAACGGGGTTTGCTCGATCAGGCCGAGGCCTTGAGCCAGCGCGCTCTGGACGAGATGACGCTGTACGAGGAAAGACATCTCCGACCCTACACCTGGTGGGCCAGCGGCCATATACACCACCTACGTGGCAGGCAGGATGAGGCCATCGTTGACCTGAACCGTGCCATAGACGAGACAGGTGACCTGGGCTATGTATTCATGCCCATGCGGGCCTGCCTGGAATTGTCGGATATCCATACCGCACGCGGTGACTGGCAAGCCGCCCTGCGCGACTACAAGCGCCATCACAGCCTGTACGAGCGTGCGCAGGACCAAGCCACGCGCACGCGCCTCAAGCTGCTCAGTATCAAGAGCGAGCTGCGCGAAGCAGAGGCGGGCCTGCGGCATGCCGAGGAAGCCACCCGCGCCAAATCGATGTTCCTGGCCAATATGAGCCATGAGATACGCACACCCATGAATGCCATCATCGGCATGGCGCATCTGGCGCTCAAGACACCGCTCTCGCCCAAGCAGCGCGACTACGTCGAGAAAATCCATACCGCCGGGGTGTCGCTTCTGGGCATCATCAACGACATACTCGACTTCTCCAAGATAGAGGCCGGCAAGCTCGATATCGAGTCAGTGGATTTCGATCTGGACGAAGTTCTGGCCAATGTCGCCGCCGTCACCGGCGGCCGTGCCGAGGATAAAGGCCTGGAATACCTGCTGGATATCCCGGCCGATCTGCCCCGCCATCTCAATGGCGACCCGTTGCGCCTGGGCCAGGTACTGATCAATCTGACCAACAATGCCGTCAAGTTCACCGAGCACGGCAGTATCCGCCTGGCTGCCAAGCTAGAGCGCACCGTAGGCGAAGACCTGGTACTGGCATTCGAGGTTGCCGATACCGGCATAGGCATGAGTTCAGAGCAGGCAGGCCGCCTGTTCCAGGCCTTTACCCAGGCCGATGGCTCCACCACCCGCAGGTTCGGCGGCACCGGCCTGGGCCTCAGCATCGCCCGCCGGCTGGTTGAGATGATGGGGGGGCAGATAGGGGTGCAAAGTACGCCCGGCAAGGGTTCCAGTTTCCGCTTCACGGTCAGGCTCAAGCCATCGTCAGCACCCGCACCGGCATCGGATTACGCCAGCCCGGCAGTCTCTGTGCTACCCAAGTTCAATGGGGTATCGGTACTCCTGGTCGAAGATAACGAAATCAACCAGCAGATTGTCGTTGAGCTGTTGCAGGCTGCAGGCGTGGTGGTAGAAGTGGCTGGCAACGGCCGCGAGGCACTGGACCTGCTGCTGCAAGCAGACCGGCCGCTCTACGATCTGGTCCTACTGGATGTGCAGATGCCCATCATGGATGGCTATGCCACCATCCGTGCCATACGGGCCGAGCCGCGTTTTGCCGACCTGCCTGTGGTGGCCATGACAGCCCATGCCATGCAGGAGGAGAAACAGCGCTGCCTTGATTCGGGCATGAACGGCCACCTGGCCAAACCCATCACCCCGCAGAGCCTGTTCGACACAGTCACCCATTGGACCAGCCTGCGCCCACGCACAGCGCAAGCGGCGGTCCCTCAATCAACCAGTGAGCTGCCGCAACTCGATGGACTCAACGTCGAAAGCGGCCTTGCCCGCACGCTGGGCGACAAGGCCCTGTACCTGGCCTTGCTGGATCGATTCTCGCAGGAACAGGCCGGCGTGATGGAGCGTATGCGCGCCGCCTTGCGCAACGACCGCGCCACAGCCCGACGACTCGCCCACACGCTGAAAAGTGTTGCCGGCCTGATAGGCGCCGTGCAGATACAGGCGCTGGCGGGTGATCTGGAAGAACAACTGCAGGAAGGCCGCCCCACACCGGCCGACAGCCAGTTGGCGCCGCTGGAACTGGCACTGACTGCGCTGCTCGATGGCCTGGTGCAGTACTGCCCAACGGCACCTGCCATTGCCACCACCGCCGATACGCTGGCGGGCCTGGTCACCTTGCTGCGCGCCCAGGATGGTGAGGCACTCGATTATTTCGACCAACATCGCGATGTGCTGGTACAGGCATTGCCAGATGCCATACTGCAAAAAGTCGAAAGACAGATACGCCAGTACGACTACGACACCGTACTGGCCTTGCTGGAAGCGCAATAGTGCATACAAACGCAACGGTCTCCGGCGCCGAGCCAGCCACCTAAGCTGGTAGAGCGCCGCCAAGGCCGGGAGGAAACAAGGCAATGATCGAGCCCATAGACAAGCAGACCGTGCTTATCGTTGACGACACGCCTGACAATATCCAGCTGCTATCTGCCCTGCTGCGCGATCAATACCGTACCAAGGTCGCCATCAATGGCTTCAAGGCGCTGGAGATCGCCGCCACCGCCCCCCGGCCCGATCTGATCCTGATGGATGTGATGATGCCGGAGATGGATGGCTACGAAACCACCCGGCGGCTCAAGCAGAACCCGGCTACAGCTGACATCCCGGTCATTTTCCTCACTGCCAAGAGCCAGGTGGAGGATGAGGAGTTGGGCCTGCGCATGGGCGCCGTCGATTACATCGTCAAGCCGATCAGCCCGCCCATCGTGCTGGCACGGGTCAAGACCCACCTTACACTCAAGAGCGCCCAGCAGTTTCTGCGTGACCAGAATGATTATCTGGAACACCTGGTGATGGAGCGCACACGCCAGCTGGTGCAGATGCAGGACGCCACCATCCTGGCCATGGCCAGCCTGGCAGAAACCCGTGACAACGAAACCGGCAACCATATCCGCCGCACCCAGAACTACGTCGCAGCGCTAGCCCGAGCGCTTCAACCGCTGCCCCGCTTCAACCAGGTGCTGACCGACGAGAATATCGAGCTGCTGTACAAGTCCGCCCCGCTCCATGATATCGGCAAGGTCGGGGTGCCCGATCGCATTCTGCTCAAGCCCGGCAAACTGGACCCGGAAGAATGGGAGATCATGAAGCTACATACCGTCTATGGCCGCGACGCCATCTTGCAGGTAGAAAAGCACCTGGGGGGCAGCAACAGCTTTCTGACCTTTGCGCGGGAAATCGCCCATTACCATCAAGAAAAATGGGATGGCTCCGGCTATCCCGAGGGCCTCAAGGGCGACGCCATCCCTGTTGCAGCCAGGCTGATGGCCGTAGCCGATGTCTATGATGCCCTGATCTCCAAGCGGGTTTACAAGCCCGCTTTTTCGCACGAGAAAGCAGTGGCCCTGATGACAGAGGGTCGCGGCACGCATTTCGACCCCGACATACTCGACACCTTCCTGAGCATAGAGTCAGAATTCCTGACCATAGCCAATCGCTTCCGCGATGAGGAAACCACCCCCGACACCACAGGCTGACCGAGCAAGCCCGCCAGCCCTTCATCCACTACAGTGTCAATCCTCACATAGCCGGTGTGCACTGACAGGACTAGGCTGACCTTTCCCCTACCTGGAAAGGAAAGCATATGTCCAAATCACTGCTTTACCCTGTTCTGCTGCTGGCGCTAACCCAAGCTGCTGCGCGCGATTACTACGTTGCCACCAATGGCAACGACAGCAGTATCGACGGCTCGCAGGAGCGCCCCTATGCCACGCTACGCAAGGCCGCCAGCAAGGCCAGGATGGGAGACACCATCTGGGTGCGGGGCGGCGACTACTATCCCACCCAGCATGCTGGCTTCTACAACAGCGGCAGCGCCAGCCAACCCATCAAGGTACGCGCCTATCCCGGCGAGACCCCGGTCATCGATGGCAGCGCAGGCGCGCCCGACGGCAAGCTGCTGTACATCCAGGGTGCCTGGCTGGAGTTCCACAACCTCACCCTGCGCAAGGCCAAAGGCAGCTGCATCAGTGTCGATGGCGGCAGCTATCTGCGCTTTGAGGGCAATACCATACATGACTGCTACAAAGGGGCGATCTACCCCTTCAATGGCGCTCACCACTTTACGGTGCTGAACAATACCCTGTACCACAATGTGCGCAAAAACCAGCATGTCGATGCCAGTGGCGGTTGGCCATCCGTGCTCAATATGTCCGATGAAGGTGATCTGATTCAAGGTAACAATATCTATCAAAACTGGGGCGAAGGCATCGGTGCCTATGGCCGTTTCCATCAAGTGATACGCAACACCTTGCATGACAACTTTTCGGTCGATCTCTACCTCAACAACCTCAGCGACAGCTTGATCGAAGGCAACCATATCTACAGCCTGAACGACCCTGCGCACTACCGTGATGGCATGGCTGCCATGGGTATTTCCCTGGCGAATGAAACCGCCACCGACCCCATCCAGTTCCGCAATAATCGCCTGGTCAACAATCTAGTCACCGGGCAACGGCGCCGCTGCCTCTCGGCCTGGAATGGCGAGGAACCGAGCAGGCCCATGGTGGATTCCGAAATCGTACAGAACACCTTTGCCTGCCATACCAGCCAGGCCCTGTTCCATCTCGACAGCGAGGGCGGCCACCAGGGCCTATATATCCACCACAACGTCTTCCGCCAAGGCAACCCCGCAGCGCCGCTGACCAACTTCAGCGGCACGCTGGGCGCCACTTTCGCCTACAACAACTGGTTTGGTGGTACAGGTGTCCATGGTGGCAACCACGCAGGTGACATCAATGCCGATCCACGCCTGTACAACCCGGCGGGCAATCAACCAGCCAACTACATGCCCAGGCCGGATTCCCCGCTGCTAGGCCAGGCCCCGGCACGCGCCAATCCGGCGTATGACCTTTGCCAACGCAGCCACACACCGTCGGAGCTGGGCGCCATAGACAGCTTTTTCGAGTCCGGCGCTCCCCTGCCCTGCCAGCCCTGAAGCCAACCCGGGTGGTCCAGCACGCAGGCAAGGTGCCGGGCCACTCCCCCCGCCGCAACAGCGACCGAATGAGCTGGTAGCAATCACAGCAGATAAGTGAAATCAAGCCACCCTACCCGCCTCCTGCCTAGCCAGGTGCTAGGCAGGAGGCGGCGGAGCGCGTACAGGCAGCGCCGACCTGACACAAACAGCAAAACCTGCCGCGACAGTACCCAGGCACGGCTTGATTCGCCAGGCAGGCACATGCCAGCCTCCCTTCCCCCCATCACCCCATCAAGCTCGGGTATAATTGTCGGTTTCCCAAGCAATACAGCCGAGCCCGCCATGGAAGCCGAACGCCTCAATCAGATCGAGAACAGCATTGCCGACCTTGCCGCCCGTGGCGACGAGCTTCGGAGGTATCTTTGACTACCCTGGCAAAAAAGACCGGCTGGAAGAAGTAAGCCGCCTCTCCGAAGACCCGGAACTGTGGAATGACCCCAAGCGGGCACAGGAGATAGGCAAGGAGAAAAAACTGCTGGAGGCCGTGGTGCTGGTGCTGGACGAGATCGCCCAGACCACGTCAGACAGCCGCGATCTGTTCGACATGGCCAAGCCCGAATCAGATTGGGACACGATCGAAGCCGTCGCCAGCGACCTGGATGCAGCCGAGAAGAAGATCGCTGATCTCGAATTCCGCCGCATGTTCAGCAATCCGATGGACCCCAACGCCTGCTTTATCGATATCCAGTCGGGCGCCGGTGGCACCGAAGCGCAGGATTGGGCCGGCATGCTGATGCGCATGTATCTGCGCTATGGCGAACGCAAGGGCTTTACCGTCGAAGTGATGGAAGAGTCCGAAGGCGAAGTGGCCGGCATACAGAGCTGCACTCTCAAGCTCAGTGGCGAATACGCCTACGGCTTCATGCGTACCGAAACCGGCGTGCATCGCCTGGTGCGTGTTTCGCCCTTCGATTCCAATGCCCGCCGCCACACCTCCTTCTCGTCGGTCTTCGTCTACCCCGAGGTCGACGACACCATCGAGATCGAGATCAATCCGGCCGACTTGCGTATCGACACCTATCGCGCTTCAGGTGCCGGTGGTCAGCACATCAACAAGACCGACTCTGCCGTCCGTATCACGCACAATCCCACCGGTATCGTGGTGCAGTGCCAGAACGACCGCTCGCAGCACCGCAACAAGGACGAAGCCATGCAGATGCTGCGCGCCAAGTTGTACGAGGCCGAACTGCGCAAACGCATGGAAGCCCAGCAGTCGCTGGAAGCCGGCAAGTCCGACATAGGCTGGGGCCACCAGATTCGCTCCTATGTGTTCGACCAGAGCCGCGTCAAGGATCTGCGCACCAGCGTCGAGGTCGGCAACGTCAAGGGCGTGATGGACGGCGACCTGGATATCTTTATCGAAGCCAGCCTCAAGCAGGGTGTTTAAGCCCCCAGGCTACGCTTCCCGGATTCAAAGCAAATCAGAGAGTTAAGAGCAGACCATGGCCGAAGAACAAAGCCCCATCACGCAAGACGACAACCAGCTCATGGCTGAGCGCCGTGCCAAACTGGCCGAGATTCGCCAGCATGGCCCCGCCTTCCCGAACGATTTCGACCGCAAGCACATGGCGGCCGATCTGCATGCCAAGCATGACGGCGCAGAGAAGGAAGCCCTGGACGCCGACAAGATCGAAGTCGCCGTTGCGGGCCGCATGATGCTCAAGCGCGTGATGGGCAAGGCAGCCTTCGCCACCATTCAGGACGGCAGCGGCCGTATCCAGCTGTATGTCTCGCTGGATCAGGTTGGTGAAACCGTACTGGCTCAGTTCAAGACCTGGGATCTGGGCGACATCATCGGTGCTCAAGGCACGCTGATGAAGACCAAGACTGGTGAGCTGAGCGTGATGGTGACCGAGGTACGCCTCTTGACCAAGGCCCTGCGCCCCTTGCCTGAGAAGTTCCACGGCATGACCGACCAGGAATCCAAGTACCGCCAGCGCTACTTGGATCTGATCACCAACGAGCAAAGCCGCGACACCTTCATGAAGCGCTCGCGCATCGTGCAGAAGATACGCGAGTTCATGGCCGATCAAGGCTATCTGGAAGTCGAAACCCCCATGATGCACCCCATACCCGGCGGTGCAGCAGCCAAGCCTTTCGTCACCCACCACAATGCGCTGGACATGCCGCTGTACCTGCGCATTGCCCCCGAGCTCTACCTGAAGCGCCTGGTAGTAGGTGGCATGGAGCGGGTGTTCGAGATCAATCGCAACTTCCGTAACGAAGGCATGAGCACCCGGCACAACCCCGAGTTCACCATGCTGGAGAGCTACGAAGCCTATGCCGACTATCGCCGTGTGATGGACCTGACCGAGGCAATGATCCGTCATGCTGCCCGCGAAGTCATAGGCCACACCGTCGTGACCTACCAGGGCAAGATCGTCGACCTGGCCAAGCCTTTCGAACGCCTGACCGTGGTGCAGGCCATCCTCAAGTACAACCCCCAGTACAACGAGGCACAGTTGAACGATCGCGTCTGGCTCAAGGCCGAGATCGAAAAGCTGGGTGGCAAGCTGGTGGCCACCAATGGCGTGGCTGGCCTGCAGTTCAGCCTGTTCGAGGAGACCACCGAACAGAAGCTGTGGGACCCGACCTACATCATTGACTACCCGGTGGAAATCTCCCCGCTGGCCCGAGGCTCCGACACCCGCCCCGGCATCACCGAGCGCTTTGAGCTGTTCGCCGTGGGCCGCGAACTGGCCAACGGCTTCTCCGAGCTGAACGACCCAGAAGAACAGGCCGAACGCTTCCTGGACCAGGTACGCCAGAAAGATGCTGGCGACGAGGAGGCCATGCACTACGATGCCGAGTACATACGCGCACTGGAACACGGCCTGCCACCCACAGGTGGGCTGGGTGTGGGCATAGATAGGCTGGTCATGCTGCTGACCGATGCTCCCTCCATACGCGACGTGATTCTGTTCCCGCAAATGCGGCGCGAAGATTGATGCAGACAAGCCCGGTTCATACCGGGCTTTTTCATGCGCTACAGACACAGATGCCGCGTTAACGCCCACCCCAGGCAGGCATTGCGTCGGATTGCTATATTAAATAAAAGCACCTTGGGGATCAGGCATGAAAAGACTTTGCTGGCTAGCACTCACCGCCCTATGCCTCGGCCTCCCTGCCAAGGCAGGCGACACCGTCACCATAGGCGCAGAAGACGACTGGTACCCGCAATCGGGCCTCGTCAACGGGCAACTCAAAGGCCTTACGGTCGATCTGGTGCGAGAGGCCTTCCAGGCGGCGGGCGTCAAGGTGGAATACAAGGTCATGCCCTATGCGCGTTGCATGGCGCTCACCAAGGCGGGGGCGCTGATAGGTTGCTTCAATACCCTGCGCCATCCCGGCATAGAGCGGGATTACCTATGGAATGAACAACCCATGTTCACAGTGCAATACCAGATATACGCCCGCGCGGGCAGCACAGAGCACGGCCTGCGGCCGCACGATCTGGAGGGCAAGGAAGTCGCCGTCACCAATGGCTACGAATACGGCCCTGAGTTTGATACCAACCAGAAAATCAAGCGCATCTTCACACCCCGCGACGAGAACAATTTCCGCATGCTGATAGCGGGACGGGTGCAATACACGGTAGCCATGGAGTGGAACACCAAGGCCCTGATCAATCGCCGCCCTAACGAATTCTTCGGCAAGTTCAAGATCGTCGGTCAGGTCGCCGAGTCAGGCGTCTACACCGTATTCTCCAAGACCCACCCGGATGCCTACGCCGCCATGCAGCAGTTCAATCAAGGCATGGCACTGCTGCGGCAGAGTGGTCGCTATAAGGCGATACGCGATCAGTGGCAGGACGTGCAACATAATATGCAGTAGTCCTGCACCCGCAATCAAGCGGGCATCAGCTTGTTGCGGCCCTGGCTACAGGCTCATCCAGCGATGGTCCGTTAGCTTGCCTGAAGCGTGCTGTAGCGGCATCTCTCGTCGTAGGCTTGCTCAGCACGGGTACACCATGCGGCTCACCGTGGGGCGCTTGCGCCTGCGGCACCATATTCACCAGCATGGCCGTTATGCCCAGCACCAAGCCACTACCCAGCAGGGTGGCAACACCTAATTGCAATGCGCTTCGCAACGCTTCACCAGGCATGGCACGCACCTCAAGCCTTGCCCGATCCGGGTCCGGCAGCCACAGGCGTGGCTGGCAGAGCAGCTCCCCAGGCCGAAGCAGCCAGCTGATCAGCATGCTGTGCTTCCGCTTGCCCGGCCTTGCCGCCCATACCGAAGTCCATCACCAAGGTCAGACACATGAACAAGCCCGCACTCAGTATCAGGGCGGACTCAAGCAGGTCATCCAGGTGGTTTCCTTCATACGGTTTCATGCGGCTACTCCTTCACGCTCATGTAGATGTGGCTGTTCACGACTTGTTGGGGGTCTTGCATGCCCTGCATCCTGACTCAGCCCAGAGTCCACCGCGACGCAAATGCGATCAACCGCCACTTTCGCTGCCTCAGCCGCAGCGATAGGCGATGAATGACCCGTACCACAGCCGCTCACGCGGGCCGATCTTGCCAAGCCAAATAGTCCAAACATGGTCGCCGCTCCTCACAGATAGTCAGGCTTCACCGCGTAGCAGGCGGAAGTTGAGCCGGGCATATTTCACCAGGCCCACAGCCACCCATTTGGTCACCCAGGCATCAAACAGAAACCACACCAGGCCCGAACAGAACACCCCTACCCCAGCCAGGGCAACAGCCAGCGGTTCTACCAACTCCACCCCCGCAACATCGACGGTAATGAAACCCGCCAGTCCCATACCGGGAATACTGGCCAGCACCAAGCCGGCACCGGCTGCAATCAAGGCGAAGGCGGCCACAAAGAACGACAGCAGTATCGTCACCAAGATCAGCAGGGGCAGCAGCAGCATCAGGTTAACGAGACCCAGGCCGGCCACAGAAAGGAACAGCCGGGCAAAGTTGCCCAAAGAGCGTTTCTCTTCCCAGCCCTTGATGCTGGCCTCGGCGCGTAGCTCTCTTGCCAGTTGCCGCGGCGCTCCCAAGGAGCGTGCGACGTCCTCCTCCGTCCTGCCTGCGGCAAGGGCATCACGGAAATACTCCTCATAGTCAGCCAGGATCTCGTTGCGCTCGCGTTCAGGCATGGCACGCAACTCTTGCTTCAGTGTTTTAAGAAACTGTTCGCGGTTCATGGTCATCATCCCTGCACTATCCTGTTCACTTCTTCCAGAAAGCTGCCCCACTCCTGCTTCATCTGGCCCAGCACCTCTGCCCCCTTTACCTCCAGGCGGTAGTACTTGCGCGGTGGCCCGGCGTCAGACTCGACCAGATAGGTGCTGACCAGACCATCGCTCTGCAAACGCCGCATCAGTGGATAAATGGTGCCTTCACTCATCTCCACGCTGTCGGCCAATGTCGAGACAATCTCATAGGCATAGCTGTCATGTCGCTCCAGCACGGCAAGCACGCACATTTCCAGCACGCCTTTCTTCAGCTGTGTCTTCATCAAACCACCCCTTTGCACCCACAGGCGCCACTTGGTTCATACATGGCTGCAATGTAGCGCAAGGTACCTTTCATTGCAAGGTACCTTGTTAAGGACGCTACAATTGTTATGCAAGGTAGTGACTGGCACCCCTATGCACCTGCAGCGTCATCAGCATGCGCAGCTGCCGGCGCCACATCAGCAGCACATTGCGCAGCAAGCGTGATTGCCTATGCTGAGTGATGCTCGCCGCCCGCCCCGAGCAGCCCTATATTCAAACCAACAGGCAAATACTATCAATTTAATAATGAAAATAGATTTGATCTATTTTAAGCCAAGTTCCAAACTGGCTTACCTCGTCCAGTGCATGCATCACTATCAAAGGAGACCACCATGTCCAACGAAGCAAAATGCCCCTTCTCTTCCGGTGCTGCCAAACACACGGTCGCGAGGGGTGCGCCATCGAATGCAGACTGGTGGCCCAATCAGCTGAACCTGAAGATACTGCACCAGCACTCCGCCAAGTCCGACCCCATGGGCAAGGCATTCAACTACGCCGAAGCCTTCAAGAGCCTTGACCTCGATGCCGTGTGCCGTGACTTGCATGCGCTGATGACCGATTCGCAAGCCTGGTGGCCTGCCGACTACGGCCACTACGGCCCCTTCTTCATCCGCATGGCTTGGCACAGCGCTGGCACCTACCGCATTGCCGATGGTCGTGGTGGCGCAGGCGCAGGTGCGCAGCGCTTTGCACCGCTCAACAGCTGGCCCGACAACGGCAACCTCGACAAGGCACGGCGGCTACTCTGGCCGATCAAGCAAAAGTATGGCCGCAAACTCTCCTGGGCCGATCTCATGATCTTGGCCGGCAACGTTGCCCTCGATTCGATGGGCTTCAAGACCTTTGGCTTTGCAGGCGGCCGCGAGGACATCTGGGAGCCGGAAGAAGATATCTACTGGGGCCAGGAGGGCAAGTGGCTGGCAGATGAGCGCTACAGCGGTGAACGGCAGCTGGAGAACCCCCTTGCCGCCGTGCAGATGGGTTTGATCTATGTAAATCCGGAAGGGCCGAATGGCACGCCAGACCCGGTCGCATCCGCGCGGGACATCCGGGAAACCTTCGCCCGCATGGCCATGGACGACGAAGAGACCGTCGCCTTGATAGCCGGCGGCCACACGTTCGGCAAGTGCCATGGCGCTGCCGACCCCGGACAGTATGTCGGGCCGGAGCCGGAAGGTGCCGACCTTGAGGCACAGGGCCTGGGCTGGATCAACACCTTCGGCAGCGGCAAAGGTGTCCACACCATTACCAGCGGCCTGGAAGGCGCATGGACCAAGAACCCTATCCAATGGGACAACAATTACTTCGAAAACCTGTTTGGCTACGAATGGGAGCTGACCAAGAGCCCTGCCGGTGCACACCAGTGGACACCCAAGGATGCCGCCGCTGCCGGCACCGTGCCCGACGCGCATGACCCTACCAGACGCCACGCCCCCATGATGTCCACCGCCGACCTCGCCCTGCGGATGGATCCCGCCTACGAAAAGATTTCGCGACGCTTCCATGCGAATCCGCAGGAATTCTCGGATGCTTTCGCCAAGGCCTGGTACAAGCTGACCCACCGTGACATGGGGCCGCTTTCACGCTATCTCGGCTCCTTGGTGCCCAGCCAGCCCCAGCTATGGCAGGATCCTATCCCGGCGGTGGATCACCCACTGGTGGATGAGCAGGACATCGCCACCCTGAAGACCAGAATACTCGACTCAGGTCTGTCCATCTCGCAATTGGTCAATACCGCCTGGTCTGCGGCAGCCACCTTCCGTGGCAGCGACAAGCGCGGCGGCGCCAATGGCGCCCGTCTGCGGCTTGCGCCGCAAAAGGACTGGGCGGTCAACCAGCCGGCTGAACTGGCGAATGTCTTGCAGCGACTCGAGGTTATCCAGCAGGCATTCAACGCCGAGCAGTCCGGCGGCAAGAAAATCTCGCTGGCCGATCTGATCGTGCTGGCAGGCGGTGCTGCCATTGAGGCTGCCGCCAGGAAGGCCGGACACGCGGTACAAGTGCCGTTCTCGCCGGGCCGTATGGATGCCGCGCAGGAACAGACCGATGTAGCATCATTTGCCGTGCTGGAGCCCGCTGCAGATGGCTTCCGCAACTATGCCCGCAAGGGACTGGAAAACACCGTGGCAGAACTGCTGGTAGACAAGGCCCAGCTGATGACGCTGACCGCGCCCGAGATGACCGTGCTGGTCGGCGGCCTACGCGTCTTGAACGCCAACACGGCTCAATCCCCGCATGGTGTGTTTACCCACCGGCCAGAGACCTTGAGCAATGACTTCTTCGTGAACCTGCTCGACATGGGCACGAAATGGCAAAAGTCAGACAATACGGCCGGTGTGCTGGAAGGACGTGACCGTGCCACGGGAGAGGTCAAATGGACCGCCACAGTCGTCGATCTGGTCTTCGGCTCCAATTCCCAGCTCCGGGCACTGGCCGAGGTCTATGCCAGCAACGACGCGCAGCAGATGTTTGTTCATGACTTTGTGGCAGCCTGGAGCAAGGTGATGAACCTGGATCGCTTCGACCTTGCGTGATGATGGTGGTTGGGTAGCAAGGCATCAACCCACCGCCTTCTGTCCTGGCCCGGGCTTACCCCCGGCCAGGCCATGCTGCCTGAAGAAAACCGCCAGAAAACGCAACCTGCCTCCTCAGGGCACCGCACCTGGCGGCCCCTTAAAGCTAGGTTTATGCCATTGTATTGCAAGCAATACCTCGCGCCGGTAGGATGCGCCTGCACGACAAACCAGACGCGCCGCTCCAACCGTATCATCACCCTCCCTGTATAGCGACTCCAGGAGTCCGCAAGCATGCAGCTCGCAGCATCATGGCAAGCCCGGCCAAGCCCAGGGCGTGGATGGCTGGCTAGGCTGATGGCTGTCCTGCTGATCATCGGTTTTGGTGCCGAAGCGTTTGCCCATGGCGTAGCCGAGGACGACCAGGCTTTTATTGAAGGCGTCAGCGGCATGCAGCTGCTGCCCTTCATCTACCTCGGCGCCAAGCACATGGTCACCGGCTACGACCATCTACTGTTCCTGGTTGGGGTGATCTTCTTCCTGTACCGGATGAGGGAGATCGCAGCCTACGTCACGCTGTTCGCCATTGGGCATAGCGTTACCCTGCTCTACGGCGTGCTCAGCAACACCCATGCAAATGCCTATATCGTCGACGCCATCATCGGCCTCTCTGTTGTGTACAAGGCTTTCGATAATCTGGGTGGCTTCCAGCGCATTCTGGGTTGCCAGCCCAATACCAAGGCTGCGGTGTTGATATTTGGCTTCTTTCACGGCTTTGGCCTTGCTACCAAGCTACAAGCATTCACACTGGCTGAGGACGGGCTGATAGCCAATATCCTGGCCTTCAATGTCGGTGTGGAGATAGGCCAGATACTGGCGCTCAGTGCCATCCTGATTGCCATGGGTTTCTGGCGGAAGATGCCGTCCTTTCACCGCCACGTGCTGGTCGCCAATAGCGCCCTGATGGCCGCAGGCTTTGTATTGATCGGCTACCAGTTGGCCGGCTATTTCACGCCCACCTTAAACTGATGCGATGACCAGACACCTGCACTCCGATCACCCCCACCTGCCCACCACCGCCCAATTGGTAAAGGCTACTGGCGCCGCACTCAGCGCTGCCGCTATCTTGCTGACAACGGTAGTACTGCCCGCAGAATACGGTATCGACCCCACCGGCCTGGGTAAGCGGCTAGGCCTGACCGCGCTGAGCGCCAAGCCCGCCAACGATCCCGTCCCACCCACGGCACCGGCAGCAACCGGGTTGGACCCCAACTTCAGCCTGGATAGCTCCCCGTTGACGGCCACGTGGCGGTCGCCCACGCCTTTCCGCAGCGATACCCTGACCCTGACGCTACAACCGGATGAAGGTGCAGAAATTAAGGCGAGCATGCAAGCGGGCGAGCGTTTCGTGTTCAGCTGGAAAACCCATGGCGGCTTGGTCAACTTCGATATGCATGGCGAAAAACCCAACGCCAGCCCCGATGCGTTCAGCAGTTACTGGAAAGACCGCAACAAAGCTGAGGGCCATGGTGCCTTTGTCGCCCCTTTTGACGGTAGCCACGGCTGGTATTGGCGTAATCGTGGCGATAAGCCCGTCACCATCACCGTGCAGACCAGCGGTTACTACAAGAAGCTCTATCGCCCCTGAAAAGGCACCACCCACGGAGATGGCAGACGCCATCTCATTTCCTTGATACGAGGACCACAATGAAACTCTGGAAACAAACCCTGATCGGCACCCTGCTTGCCCTGTCCACCCTGGCCGCCCACGCCCATGGCAATCACGGCGATGAGGAGCCCATCAGCAAGGATGGTGCAACAGCACGTGGTAACAAGGTGATCGAAATGCTGGTCGACAGCAAGAAGCTCCAGCTCTCCTGGAAAATGACCTCGGCCAAGGAGATCAGCAGCCGCGAAACCCCCAACGGCCCGGTATGGGTAGTCAGCTACCAGAACCCCGCCGAGAGCGATACAGCCAAGCGTACCCTTTACATCTTCCTTGATGATGTGGGCAACTATCTGGGCGCCAACCACACCGGCACCCTGTAAGCATCGCTGGCAATACCCGCGTGGCCATGCTGAGCAAACCAGCCGTGCGCCGGTTCGCTCAGCCAGTTTTGCCGCAAAGGGTTTGGTGGACGACACCTGCCGGCCACAGCCAGCTTGGCTTGACGGATACATCGCCGCCGTAGGCCACTACTCGAGCCAAGCCCCCCGCGGCAGGCACCTAAGTTCATGAATATAATTCAAGCAAGCAGTTGCTTGAATTATCGAGGCCAACTAGCATCGCATCATCAAGCCAATTGAGGGATGCACCCATGGAAACCTTCCGCCACACAGTTGAAGTGCGCTGGTCTGATTGTGATGCCAACCAGCATGTACGCCACAGCGCCTATGCCGACTTCTGCACCCACGCCCGTATCGAATGGCTGAAACTGCACGGTTTCGGCTTTGAGCAGTTTCAGCAGCATGCCTTCGGCCCGGTCATATTCAAGGAATGGACCGAATACCTGAAGGAAGTGAAAATGAGCGAGCGACTGACCATAGAGGTACGCATCGCCGGCCTGAGCCAGGACAGCAGCCGCTTTGCCATACGGCACGACCTCTACAAGGCCGACGGCAAGCTGGCAGCCCGGCATGAAGTCAACGGCGCCTGGCTGGACCTGAAAGCGCGCAAGCTGATGCCGCCGCCTGCAGACCTGCACAGCATCTTCAGCCAACTGGCCCATACCGAGGATTTCACCGAGATTCCGCTCAAGCAGCCCACCTGAGCCCTATCAGATGTCAGGGCGCATCCTGCGCCCGTGGCGCCACCGTCAATATCAAGGGGCGGTGGTCAGACATACCGGCACTCCCCACCTGCAGGTCTGCAACCGCCCAGGCACGGCCAACCATGGCCTGATCCAAGGGCAGGCCCAACACCCCCAGGCTGGCCGGCCAACTGGCAAGCATGCCCTGCCCGGCTCTAGCATCACGCATACCCGAGTTGCTCAGCAACTGGCGATAGATGGGTGACCAGGGTGTCAGGTTCAGGTCACCCATCAGCAAGGCATCAGGCTGATCAGCCAAGCGCCGCGACCAATGGCCCAACATGGCCTGGCGCTGGCTGGCCAACAACGGGCTCAGCGGCGGTGGCGCATGCAGCCCCACCAGATAGGGGCCTCGCTCCAGCCTGGCCACGATCACCGGCAGGCCCAGGTCTTCGCCTTCCACCACGCAGCTACGCAAGGGCAAGCGCGATAACACCGCCATGCCGAACGGGTCATCCTGCGGGTGGGCACAACCGTGGGGATAGCGCTTGCGGAGGGCATGCAATTGCTGCCATTGCACCGGGGTAAGCTCAATCAGCAAGATGAGGTCAGGGTCGTGCCGCGCGATCTGCATCTGCACATCCACCATATCTGGATTATGCAAATACACGTTGTAGCTCAGCAGCCTGATGGCACCTCCCTGCGCCGCCGGCTTGGCTGCAGAGGGTAGCAGCGGCTGTATTGTGGCAATCAGGCCCAGGCAGGCAGCCAGGGCAAACCCTTGCCTGGCCCTGCCCTGACCCACCACCCAGCTTGCAACAGCCAGCAGCACGCTAGCGTGCGGCAGAAAATGGCTGAACAGCTCCAAGCGCCAATCCAGGCGGCCCAGGCCATAGGCAAGCAAAGGCAGCAGGGCTGCACTACCCCCGATCAACGCCAAGCGGCGCATGCCAGCCCGCAGCGGGCTTATGCCAGCAACCATCGCCACAGAAAGAACACCGCCATACCGCCGCCCATGGCAGCCAGTAGATGATTGAAACGCCAGGCGATAAAGGCACTCACCAAGGCACCTAGCAACCAGGCATTACGCCAATCCAGCTGCCAGTGCCGACCATCGGGCAACAGCACCATGGGCACCACTATCGCCGTCAGCACCGCCACCGGCACATAGCGCAAGGCGCGCTTCACCAAGGGCGGGAACTGCACTTTGTCGCCCAGGGCAAAGAAAGAGTAGCGTATCAGGAACGTCACCGCCGTCATGCCCAGTATCACCGCCAGTTCGTATTGACTCATGCCTGTGCCTCCTCGGTGGCAGTGCGACCTTCGAGCAGGACGCCCACCACCACACCCGCCAATGCCGCCAGCAACAGGCCCAGCTTGTAGGGCATATCCCTGGCCAACAGGGCCACTGCGCCAGCCGTAATGGCCGCCGCCACCATGGGCCGGGTCTTGAGCAGCGAAACCACAATGCCGGTAAAGGTGGCCACCATCGCAAATTCCAGCCCCAGCTTGTCCAGGCCCTCGAACGATCTGCCCAGCAGCACGCCCACCAATGTCCAGACTATCCAGTTGCCGTACATGGCCAGGCTGGAGCCCAGGTGATACCAATGCTTGAGCGGGGAGGCATCGGCCGCACCGTAGCGGTGCTGCACCACGGCGAACGTTTCATCCGTCAGCCAGAAAGCCAGCGGTATGCGCCAGCGCTGCCCCAAGGACGCCACATGGGGCAGCAGGGTAGCGGAATAAAGCGCATGCCGCAGATTGACCACAAAGGTGGTGAATACAATGACTGCCAGCCCTGCCCCGCCCGAGAGCAAGGTCAGGGCAATAAACTGCGATGAACCGGCAAACACGAACAGCGACATGCCCATGGCCCCCAGCAGCGATAGGCCGCTAGGCCCGGCCAGTGTGCCAAAGATGATGCCAAAGGGTGCTGCGCCTGCCAGCATGGGCAGCGAGTCACGGGCGCCCTGCAGCAGCTCGCCATGGCGAGTGGGGTGAAACGTTGTTGTCATGGGTACAACCTCCTGGCAAACACGATACGTGGGCCTGCCAGCGCCGTATTGAACATTCTTGCGCCATGCCTATCAGATTAGCGCCTGCCGATACTGCCCCGGCGTCACGCCAAACGCCCGCTTGAACTGCCGCCCAAAGTGCGGCTGGTCGGCATAACCCAGCGCGTGCGAGATATCGCTGAGACTCTGCCCACCGCGCAGCAAGGTCTTGGCCCGGGCCAGCCTGACCTGGGTCTGGTAGGCATGGGGGGGCAAGCCCACCTGCTGCCTGAACACGCGATTCAGGTGCCAGGGACTCAAGCCCACAGCATCGGCCAGTTCCTGCAGGCCAGGATTATCGGCATGCCGCTCCCGCAGCAGCGCCTGTACCCGGCTCACCGCTGCGCGCTCGCCATATCCACCCAAGGGTTGTGCCAGCCCTCTGGCGTGCCGCCGCAGCAGCAAACCCATGGCCTCGTGCCAGCGGCCTTCCCGCTCCAACTGGCTGGCAGGGCCGGTCAGGGCCTGGTGCAACTGGCGCATGGGCATGACCAGGCTGGCATCATCCACCACCGCCTCTGGAAAGAATGGCGTTCCACCCTGCCAGTTACCCATGTCCACACATAAGCGGCGTATCAGATCAGGGTCGGGGTAGAACACCTTGTAGCTCCAACCCTCCTCGCCCGCCCGCCGCCCGGTATGGACTTCGTCCGGGTTGACGATGGCCAGCGTACCCACGCCGGCACAATGTTCTGTGCCCCTGCAACGAAAACGCTCGGCGCCTTGCTCGATCAAGGCAATGCAATAGCCCTCATGCACATGTGGCGCAAAGCTGTGATCAAAATAGTGCGCGGTCAAGAGCTCCAGCCCATCGAACTGGGCGGGGCGATGAAAGCGGACATATTCGGCAGTCGGGTCGTTAGCATCCATGAGACAGAGCATGTAAATATTCTGCGCAGCACACAAGAGACAGTGTGACGCGAACTATTATGTCAGTCATGGTACGACTCTTTGCACTTGCCCTGCTGATTAGCCTCCTCCCCTGCCTGGCTGCAGAAACGGTACGCATCGGCGCGGAGGATGACTGGTACCCCTACTCCGGCGCCTTGCAGGGCAAACCGGTCGGGTTCGCCGCTGATCTGGTACGCGCTGCCTACAAGCAGGTGGGCGTGGGTGTCGAGCTGGTCTCTCTGCCCTATGCACGGTGCATGAAGCTGACCGAGGAAAACCTCTTGGATGGTTGCTTCGACACCCTGCGCAACAGCCTGCTGGAGAAGCGCTACCGCTGGCACAAGCAGCCGCTGTTCAAAGGTCGCATCGACATCTATGCCCGCGCCGACCACCCCGACAAGGTCATCCGCTTGCAAGACCTGCGTGGCCGCCTGATTGCCGTTACCAATGGCTACGACTACGGCGCCCCCTTTGACAGCGATACGGCCATGCATCGCGACATCGGCAATTCCGACCTGTTCGCCCTGCGCAAACTGGTCGCCGGCCGGGTGGATTACGCCCTGGTCTATGACAGGATAGCCAGCCACATAAGCCGCACCCAGCCATCGCTAAAAGGCCGCTTCAAATCGGTAGGCACCTTGATAGAGCCGGATATCTATGTCTCCTTCGCCCCCAAGAAGGCAGGCGTTGAGCGCTACATCAAGCTGTTTGACGAAGGCCTGGAGAAGCTGCATCGAACAGGCGAATATGCTCGCATAGAGGCGCGCTGGCACTAGCAAGCCCCGCCACATCCGCGCGACACACTGTTTCATCCGTTGGTAGCCCATCAACACCGCGCCGGCAAGCCGCGTCTGGCATAATCGCGGCTTTCGCCGCCTTGCTACCGTCATGTCGCATATCGCCAGTCACCGCTGGGAGCATCCCGCCAGCCGTGCGCCACGCGCGCTGCGCCGCTGGCTAATCCACCCCGGCTCGCTTACCGCCCGCCTGATCGCCCAGTTTCCCGGCTTCAGCGTCAAGCTGCTGCGCCAGCACTGGGCCAGGCCCAATCGCGACGAACTGCGTGCACTGGGGCTCAAGCGCTCGCAACTGGCCATTGTGCGGGAAGTGCTGCTGATGAGTGGCAATACCCCCCTGGTGTTCGCGCACTCTGTCATGCCCCGCAGTGCCTTGTTCCATGGCTATCAGCGCCTACGCCGCCAGGGCACCAAGCCCCTGGGCGCGACCCTGTTCGCCAACCCCAAGGTCAGGCGCAGTGCACTGGCTTTCCGGGGGCTGGACAAACGCCATGCACTCTACCGCCGTGCCGAGACCGCAGTCGGCCCCCTGCCGGCACGCCTCTGGGCGCGCCGCTCTCGCTTTGAACTGGGCCAGGCGCGCATACTTGTCACCGAAGTCTTTCTACCTGCCGTTACGCCATGACCTGGACCCACTTCAAACAACGCCTCAACCAATACGAGAAGTTGATGCGGCTGGACAAGCCCATCGGCATCCTGCTGCTGCTCTGGCCCACACTGTGGGGCCTGTGGGTGGCCAGCGAGGGCATGCCCAATCCAGTGATACTGTGGATCTTCGCCCTGGGCACCTTGCTGATGCGCTCTGCCGGCTGCGTCATCAACGACTACGCCGACAAGGATTTCGACGGCCATGTAGACCGTACCCGCGAACGCCCACTGGCGGCCGGACGGGTATCGACCAAAGAGGCCCTGCTCCTGGCTGCCGCACTGGCCCTGGCCGCCTTTCTGCTGGTATTGCCACTCAACCGCCTGACCCTGTGGATGTCCATACCCGCCGTCATCCTCGCAGCCAGCTACCCCTATACCAAGCGCTTTTTACCCATACCCCAGGCCTACCTGGGGCTGGCATTCAGCTTTGGCATACCGATGGCCTTTGCGGCCGTGCATGGCACCGTGCCCTATATCGCCTGGTGCCTGGTCGCCGCCAACCTGTTCTGGGTCGTGGCTTACGATACCGAGTACGCCATGGTCGACAAGCCCGACGATCTGAAAATCGGCATCAAGACCAGCGCCATCACCTTTGGCCGCTTTGATGCCGAAGCCGTCATGGTCTGCCATGCACTGTTCCTGGCCAGTATGATCGGCATAGGCTGGCTGCTGCAGCGCACCACATTCTGGTATCTGGGCCTGGGAGTAGCGGCATTGCTGATCGCCCTGCAATATCGCCAGATACGCGGCCGTGACCGCGCCAAGTGCTTCCAGGCCTTCCTGGACAACAACTGGGTAGGCATGGCCGTCTTTGCCGGCATTGCGCTCGACTACTGGTCGGCTACCGCAGCCTGGAAGCCTTGGTAAGCTGGACTGGCAGGGGAGCAATACAAAAGCAAAACCTGGCTGGAGTGGCTGTAATATGAAGTCATGAACGCCATTCCCGCCAGCATAGGCAAGTACCGCATAGAACGTGAACTGGGCCGAGGCGCCACCGGCACGGTCTACCTTGCTTACGACAGCTTTGGCAGCCGCCGGGTTGCCATCAAGCAGACTCACGCCCACCTGCTGTCAGATGAGCGCCAGGCCACACGCTACCGCCGCCTGCTGCACAACGAGGCCACCCTGGCAGGCCAGCTACGTCACCCACACATTGTGGCCTTGCTGGATGCCGACGAAGCAGCAGACCCGCCCTATCTGGTGCTGGAGTATGTTGACGGCGAATCGCTGGAAGCCTTTACCACCCCTGACAACCTGCTGCCCCTGGCCGAAGTCCTCGACATCGCCTACAAATGCTGCCACGCGCTGGAGTACGCCCAGCGCCTGGGCCTGGTGCATCGCGATATCAAGCCTGCCAACCTGCTGCGCTGCCGCGAAGGCGAAATCAAGCTGACCGACTTTGGCACGGCCATGGTGACCAGTGCCGACCGCACCCAGCTATCGGGCCTGGTGGGCTCGCCCGCCTATATGTCGCCGGAGCAGATACGCGAAGCCTCGCTGACACACCAGTCCGACATGTTCTCGCTGGGCGTGGTGCTGTTCGAACTCCTGGCCGGCCGGCGCCCATTTGAAGGCGATAGCGACTACGCCACCATCTTCAAGATCGGCAATGAAGCACCGCTGTCGCTAACCGTCATCCGCCCAGAACTACCCACAGGCCTGGCCACTGTCGTCGACAAGGCACTGGCCAAGCAGCCGCAGGATCGCTACGCCAACTGGGGCGACTTTGCCAGCGCCCTGGTCGCCATCAGCCAGGCACTACCCAAGAAACCCCGCCAGACGGCAGATGGCGAGCGCTTCGAGCGCCTGCGCGCCTTGCCTTTCTTGCGTGATTTCACCGATGTCGCGCTATGGGAGACCCTGAGAATGGGGCAATGGCACGGCTTGCCCCGTGGCACCGTGCTGATGCGGGAAGGATCGCCCGGCGACTCCTTCTACCTGCTGGTACAGGGCCGGGTATCGGTCAGCCGCAAGGGTTGGTCACTCTCGTCGCTGGAAGCCGGCGTCAGCATAGGCGAGATGGTCTATCTGCAGCCTGAGAACAAGGTACGCACCGCCACCGTGACAGCCGAAAGCGACATCGTGGTGCTCAAGATACGCAGCGAGTCACTCAAACAAGCGTCGGACGAGCTACAGATACGCTTTGACAAGGCCTTCATCGCCCTGCTGGTCAAACGGCTGATCGCTACCAACCAGCAGTTGGCCGAATATGATTCGGATCTTTAGCCGCATGGCAGATGCGCCACCGCTGAGCGACAGTTAAGCAGCCTTCCCCGCTACTACCTGTTTCATCCCAATCGGGATGGGGCTAGCAAGACCACCAGCACAAGTAACTAATTCACATCAGACTAACTCCCACGACTAGGCGGGATGCGATAAAATTTTACCCATATGTCATTAGGCCTGCAGCAGACCCTGCAAGGTATTGCTGGTGGTACTGATAAAGAAGCCGCAACAAGTGGCAATAGGTAGGGAGGATATGCATGTTCGACCATCACCGCGCCCGATGGCGCGTCTTAGCGGGCGCTGAATACCCGTGCTGCCCTTGTTTGGGGCCGCAGGCGTCCGCCGCCCAAATCGGCAGGTTTTGGCTGGCTGATCGCCCCCTCGCCCAACGCCATACGCTGAATGTCTTGCTGGGCCAGTACGAAGACGATTGATCATGCTGGCGCCTATCGCTTTGGCAGGTGTGGTCTGCAACCTGCTGATCTGCCTTGCCATCTGGGTTGCCATGCCGGCCTATATCAAGATGCATGGCGGTGGGCTGGTATGGCGCTGGATCGCCTTGTGGTGGCTGGCGGATGCCATCGCCTACCTGCTGCTGTTTTTCCGCTTCAAGCTGGGTTTTTTCTGGTTGGTGTTGTCCTTGCTGGTAACGGTGGCCTTGTCGGCCTATGCAGGCGTGCTGCTGCCGACCACCGTGTGTTCCGGCATTGCCATCAGCCTGCTGCTGTATACGTTTCACCAACATAGAGATACCTGGATGTCGATGCACTAGCGCACCGCCCGCCCGGCCTTGCTGGCTGGGCCTCGCCAGCAAGCGCACCATCGGCAAACCACCTAATCACCCCTCAAGACGCACCGGGATAAGT